>DASXPQ010000051.1:0-15363 GCA_036493575.1 Pirellulales bacterium | reverse complement strand
GTGAACACACAAGCGAGCCATCATGAATTCCTAACCAAAGTTTCTCAGCGGCAAAGTGAAACTTTCCAAATTCTTTACAAACTACCCAAATTAACCTTTCGCTCCTCGCCCTACCTACAATTCCAGCCCGCAAACTCCTACTTACCGGTAGCCTTTGAATAATCGGCAAAGTTTCACACAGACTTCGTAAGAAAAAGCGTGAATTCGCTCCGAAAGTATGAAACCGAGCGCCGCGTTGCCTTAATGGACGGCCACCGGCAGCTTTGCTATCTGAGCGAGAGCGCTTGGAGAGGGAAGTATCGCGATTCCGGCGAAATCAATTCCGGCAACACCGGCTGATTAATCGAACCCGCCGGTAGATACGCATTTAAGCGGGGTGCTTAGCAGGCCAGCCACTCTGCCATTCGTTGACAGTCCCTGCTAGCCAAGTACGATGGACGATATGAACGTGCAGGGCTGGTCCGGGGGTTTGCTGGCATTCCCTTGTTGTCGTCGCGCAAAATACTATCGTTTTTTCTTTCTCGCACGGCGCAAATTCCTGCGGCAGTTTACTTCTCGGCAGATCGCCGGAACATCGATCTGATTTTCCCGACTTCAACCCAACCGACACTACGATGAAGCGACTAAATATCAAACTTCTTTCGATCTTGGCCATTGCTGTGATTGTCGTGATGAGCGGCGTAATGGCCGTACATGCTATTCAGATGAACCGCCATATCGATTCGCTCATCAAGCGCGCTGAAGATACGAAAAAGACCGATACAGCCACCGCCGTCTGGCTTTATCAACGTTATCGAGCCTACAAGCCTGACGATCAGGAACGTAATGCCGAATATGCGTTGTTGCTGGCGGACGAAGCCCAGAAAACAGGAGACGAACGACAATATTTTGAGGCCGTTGAAACACTGCAAACGGCAATCATCAATTCAGATAACCAACCGGAGTTTCGCCGCAAACGCATCGATCTGAATATGGCTTTCCGCCAGTTCAAAGAGGCGCGAGATGATTTGAAGCTCTTGAAAGACAAGGGGCAAGCAGACCCACACAATGCTCTGCAATTAGCTCAGTGCTACATCAATCTGGTCCAATATTTAGATGCGGTAAACCTGCTGGAAACTCTAATTGGTTACGACAGCGCGTCGAAGCAATTTGACGTTGCGAAGGCGACTGCACCGAAAGAATTGGATGCTTACTATCTGCTAGCCAGCTTGCTTCGCGAGAAAGTAACCGACGCTGAAATGGCAGGGCATGAGGAATTGGCCAATCGTGTGATCGACCAAATGACGATTGCGAACGCAGATTCCGCCAAAGCATTTCTTCTGAAGGCTCAGTTTCTCACGGGGCCAAAGTCTCGCGATCAAGCAATCGCAGCCATAAAAAAGGCTCAGGAACTTGCTCCCGAAGATGCCCAAGTGATCTTGTTGTCAGCCCAGATGGCGATGCAAGCCAACGATTTCGCGGGGTCCGAAGAATGGATCACCAAAGGTCTTAAACTTTTTCCGAAAGACGAACGTTTCTACCGCTTTTGGGTCAGTATCGCGTTGCAACAAAAGAATCTTTCCGAAGCCCAGCGCCGGTTGGACGAAGGCTTAAAAGTCCTCCCCGCCAGCATCGTGTTGTTGGATTTATATTTCGATCTACAACTGCAACAAAACGACCTTGATGGCGCCCGTTTGACTCTTAAAAAACTTGCCAGCGCCAGATTGAGAACGGAATTGCAGACGTTATACGCGGCGCGTCTCGCAATCGCGGAAGGCAAGCATCGCGAAGCCCGCCAACAGTTGGAACAATTGCGGCTTGGATTGACCAAGCTGCCGCAGTTGCAGCGCAACGTTGATCAACTCCTCTTGCAGTGTTACAGCGCGCTGAATCAACCCGACATGGCCTTAAAGGTAGCAACGAATTTGCAAGGCACGCCGGAAGGCGAATTGGGCATGGCAGCTTCCTTGGCAACTTTGGGGAAGACCACGGAAGCTTTGAAGCATTACGAACGCGTGGCCGCCATTCTGGAACAGGGAAACCGATTAACTTCAGTTCCTCAAGTGGTCAGGGCAATTCTCGAATTGCGCATTGCCGAAGTGATGCGCAAGCCCAAGGAGCAAAGAGACTGGAAAACTGTCGATGCCCTGTTCGCCAAAATGCGCGATCAAAACTTGCTGAAGGAGCCAGCTGCATCAATTTTGGAAGTCGGTATTCTGTCGCGCAAAGGCGAGGATGAAAAAGTCCGTCAAAGAATGCAAGAGCTTCTAAAACAATATCCCGCAGATAGCTCAGTGATCGGTGCAGCAGTTGGCTTCGCACTGCAACAGCGCCAATCCAAGGAGGCGCTGCATATCATCGAATCGGCTCCGGAGGAGGTTCGCTCACAGCCGCGATTCATGGCCAGTCGTCTGGAAGCGCTGTTCGTTGCCGGTGGGACGCCGGAAGAACTAAAAACCGGCCTAGCCGCTATCGCTCAGGACATCGAAAAACTCCCGAAGGAAAAACGCGTCCAACTGTATCCCAATCTGGGCGCCGCTTACATCCAAGTCCGCGACTACGATGCCGCCAAGCAATTGTGGTCTCGTGCCGCCGAAGTAGAGCCGCGCGATCCACAAATTCGCCTCCTGCAATTCGACTTGGCGCGCGATATGGGTGATTTAGATACGATGAAACAGATCGAACAATGGTTCGAAAAAGACAACACCGATGATCCGGTGGAATCGAAGTTGCTACAAGCAGCGGTGATGGTCTCGACGATCCAGCAAGAGCTGCGCGAGAAACAGGCCTCTGCTCCACAGCAAGCAGTTACGCTTGATGACACACAATCGGCTACGTTGCTTCGGGCGCGCGATCTAATCCGCGAAATCAGCAATCAGCGTCCTGGTTGGGTCGAAGTGCCCAAATGGCTTTCTCAGGTCGATATGCTCGAGGGCAAGATCGACGATGCAATCGAAGACCTCCGCGAAGTGCTCGAACTTGGGCAAACTAACCGCGAAGTGGTAAAGACCCTTGTTAAATTGCTTTATTCCCGACATCGCAATGCAGAAGCAATTGACGTTTTGGAAGCAAATCGTTCACTCGTTTCTGGTGATGCTGAAATCGACCAGATCCAGGCACAGCTTGAACTGGCAACGGGTCAGCCAAAGGCTGCCTTGGATTTGATGGAGAAAGGACACCGGTTTTCAGACGATTCCAAAAATGCCAACGAACATTTGCTGCACGGCGAATTGTTGGCAGGCGCCGGCCGGAACGACGAAGCGGAAAAGGAGTTGCGGCGCGCCCTGGAATTGAGCCCGGACCTCGGTCCCGCTTGGGTCGATTTGATTCGGTTGAAAATCGTTGAAAAAAAACCAGAGGAAGGTCTCCAAGTTTTGCAGGAGGCACAGGTCAAACTACCTGAAGACCAACGGCCTTTAGTCCTGGCTCAAGGATATGAACTCCTGAACGATCAAACCGAAGCGGAACAAAACTATTTATCAGCTTTGTCCGCTACGCCCAAAAACTTGCCGCTGCTGCGACAGGTGGCTGAATATTATCTCCGCGCCAACCGACTCGAGCAGGCTAAGAAATATCTGAACGAAATCATGGCTTCCGGAGGGTCTCAGGCCGCAGACAAAGAAGTTTACGCCTGGGCACGGCGGACCACGGCACAATTGCTCGCTGCGGGAAATTACCAACAATTCGTTAAAGCCCTGGAATTGCTTTCTCCATCAGGCGAAAAACCTAACTTGGAAGATTTGACCGCAAAGATTCAGATTTTATTCGATCGCGGTGATCCGGGGTCTTCCCGCCAAGCCCTTCGCTTGCTGGACGAATTAAAACAGCTCCGCCCCTTAACATGGCAAGAGCAACTCCTCTTGGCCAAACTCAATGAAAGAATCGGCGACTGGCCGGCCGCACGCGAAGGAATGCTGTCATTATTGTCTCAATCCAAGGCGGATCCAATTATTTACAAAACGTTCATTGATATGCTCCTGCGACATGGGTCGGCCGACGAGGCACTCACTTGGTTGCAATCGCTGGACGCGCTGGGGAATCAGAACAAGACGGAAATGACGCTGTTGGCAGCCCGCGCACTAAACATGCTCGGCCGCAATCAACAGGCTGCAACGCAGCTACAACGCTTGTTGCCGAACGAGCGACCGCTACCTAAGGAGCAGTGGCCAATGCTGCGTCTGGTAGCAGCGCAATTGGAACAAATTGGACAGTTCGATCAAGTGGAAAAGCTGATTCGTGAGGATGTGGCTTACGAACCACAGCAAACTCCCCTGCTCGCCGCCTTTTACGCACGCCGAGGAAAAATCGACGCGGCCTTGAATCTGCTGGAGCAAAATCGCAAAACAATTCCTACCCCGGCCCTCCTGCAAATCGCTATGGCAGCAATGCGACAAAACATTACCCCCCCCACCCCGGAGCAAATCCAGCGCGTGGAACAGTGGTTTGATCGCGCGCTGCGGGAAGATCCAGACTCTTGGGTCCTACAACTGGAGTTGTCCGATCTGCGCGACTTCCAGCGCCGCTTTGACGACACGGAAAAACTATATCGTGGACTGCTCAACCGTACAGACTTGCCATCCGGGCAGCGTGCCGTTGTTCTTAATAACTTGTCTTTCTTGCTTGCGATGCAAGGGCGAAATCGAGATGAGGCGATTCAATTGATCGATGATGCGGTTCGTTTGTTCGGACCTCAATCTGATATGCTAGACACTCGCGGCGTGGTCTATCTCAGCAAAGGCGATATTCAGCAGGCGCTAGCCGATCTTACTGACGCGGTGATTGCCACTGAACCGAAACCCATCCAGTTCGTTCATCTCGCCATGGCACAGGCCAAAGCCAAAGACGAATCCGCCGCACGAAAATCCTTGGAACGCGCCAAAGAGCTCAAGTTTAACCCCGACGATCTGTCGCCGCTGGAAAAGTCGCAATACCAATCGTTGCTAAAACAGCTAAACATCGCCGCTTGAGCATACGAGAAATTTTGTAATCAGTAGAAACTTTCCCCGCGATTCGCAACTGTAGATCGTATAGTTAAGAGGTCTAGCGAAATACTGCTTAGTCATTTAGACTGGACAATCAAGCATACTTCCCTTATTTAGGAGATCACGGTGGCTAAATCCAGCGATGATGTGGAGAAGGAAACAGTTCGTCCCGGTCCCGAAACGGCCGAAGGGCAAACCCCCGTTCAACGGCAGCGGATCGAAGTCAAAGATGCCGGCGCCGTCTCATCGTATGCGAACTTCTGCCGCGTGACCGGTACTCCCGAAGAGCTGATTGTCGACTTCGGTCTAAATCCGCAGCCTGTCGGTCTGCCCAGCGAACCGGTCGTAATCACCCAGCGCATCGTTACAAATTACTTCACGGCTAAACGAATGCTGCACGCCCTGCAACTCACCATTCAACGGCACGAAGAAGCCTTCGGCGTTTTGGAAACCGACATCCAAAAACGTCTCGTCGGCCGCAGAACTTAGATCCGCCATGATTGCCGTGCAGCTACCGTTTGTGCCGACTGGTCATCAAAAATCAAACAACTTTTTGATGGCGTACACCGTCGTCGCTCGCCCAGCTCGGGCGATCGAACGCGTAAGCGGGATATTTTTGGGGCAGACAGCCACGCAATTTTGAGCATTGCCGCACATCTGCAGGCCTCCTTCCGCCATTAACGCCTCTAAGCGTTCGCCAGCGTTCATTTGTCCCGTCGGATGCATATTGAACAGCATCGTTTGGCTGATCGCTGCAGCCCCGATAAATCCGTGGTTGTACGCCGCCTCTCGCCGCGATGCTAAGTGCGCATCACTTTCTCCCTCGCGCTGGACCGCTTCGATTTTAAGATATTGTGGACAGGCTTCCAAACAACATCCGCATGTCATGCACTCGCTCAGCGGATATGCCTGTTGTTGAACCTCCGGCGATACGAGTGGGCCCGGACCGTGGTCGTAATATCCATCGACCGGAATCCAACCTCGGATGCGCTTCAACGCGTGGAACATGCGCGATCGATCGACCATCAAATCGCGGACCACCGGAAATTTTCCGACCGGTCTTAACTCAATCTCTTGTGGATTTTCTTCCAGCAGCCGATCAACCAGTGCCGAACACGCCTGCCGCACTCGACCATTGATCACCATCGTGCATGCCCCGCACACTTCCTCCAGGCAATTGCAGTCCCAGGCAACCGGCGCCACATGCTGATCGTCAATCGTCATAGCCATAGCCGCGATCCGTTGCAGCACACTAATAACGTTCATATCCTTTTCATAGGGAACGCGAAATCGCTGCCAATAGCTCGACTGGTCCGGTCCATCTTGCCGCAATACACGCACTTCAAACGGGCCGGGATGCGAACCATGGCTATTCTGGCCGTGACCCCCTGTTTCGGAATTTGCGTGATCAGTCGATGTCATATTGATTTCTGAATGAAGCCTTAATTCGACTTGCTCGCTACATCTCAAACGACTAACTGCTCGCCGTTTTCGCGGCCGCTTCGGCTGGTTGGCCGTTTCCATGCGGACCGTTCGAGGCCAGCGTCTTTTTCGCCTGCCGCTCTTTCCAAACCTGCTCGATCAAGTCGGCGCCTACCAAACCATATAGCCGAGGCCGCGGCGGAATCAGCGAAGTATCCACATCTTCATAACTCAACTGCGGCTCCCCCTCCGCCGACAACTTGGCAATTGTCGTTTTGAGCCATTTACGCGTGTTCTCCTCAAACCGGTCGCACCACGCTTCTGCTTCCCGCCCGCGTTGTGCCCCATCAGGCGCCTCCAAACCCGGCATGGCAAAGTCGGGCTTGTAATGTGCCCCACGGCATTCATCGCGCTGTAGCGCTCCTCGTAAAATCGTCTTTGCCACTGGAAACATATCGCGAAGCGATTTAGCAAACACCACGTTTTGATTTGTCCAGTTCCCCGTGTCCGACAACGAAGCCCGTTTGGCCCGCCCTTCCAATTCGCAAACTTTGTCGTACGCCTCGCTCAATTGATCGTTAAAGCGAACTACCGTGGCCGCTTTGGTCATCACCCGGCCAAGTTCGTCATGAATTAAATACGGGTTCTCGCCGCCCCCTTCCGTGGTGCTCGAACGATTCAGCAACCGGTTGTGCATATCCTGCTCGCGCTGCCGAGTATTGTCATACAGCGAAGCCGGTTGCTCCGCCGCGCTGCCGCCTTTCAGCGATCCCAACAGCGTCTCAATGGTCGGACCCATAATCAATCCGCTGAAAATGCAGCTCAACAGCGAATTGGCTCCTAGCCGGTTGGCGCCGTGATATTGATAATCGCATTCGCCAATCGCATATAACCCTGGAATATTCGTCTGCTGATTACGCGGCGAGCCAATCTTTAGCCCGCCGGCGGAAGTGCGTTCATAATCCACCCACAGTCCACCCATTGAATAATGGACCGCCGGGAAAATCTTCATCGGCACTTCACGCGGATCAACCCCCTGGAACTTTTCATAGATGCTCAAAATGCCGCCAAGTTTTTTATCAAGCACATCTCGCGGGATGTGTGTCAAATCTAGATACACCGCTAGGCGATCCTGCTCCACGCTAAGCCCTTCATTGGTGCAAACATTGAAAATCTCGCGCGTTGCAATGTCGCGAGGCACCAAATTGCCGTACTTTGGATAGCGTTCTTCCAGAAAATAGTACCGCTCGGCTTCCGGAATAGAACGTGGTTGCCGCGAGTCCTGCGGCTTGCGCGGCACCCACACACGGCCCCCTTCACCACGGGCGCTCTCGCTCATCAGCCGCAATTTGTCCGCCCCAGGCACCGCCGTCGGATGCACTTGAATGAACTCGCCGTTGGCATATATCGCTCCCGCTTGGTAGCACCGGCTGGCTGCGCTTCCCGTACAAACCATCGACATCGTCGAACGGCCATAAATCAGCCCGCACCCGCCCGACCCCACTATCACCGCATCCGCTGGAAATGCCCGAATCTCCATCGTCACCAAATCTTGGCCGATCGCACCGCGGCAACGGCCGCTGTCATCCAAAATGGGACAAAGTAAATCCCAAAATTCGTATTTCGTAACTTTTCCGGCCACTTCCCAGCGCCGCACTTGTTCGTCCAGAGCGTACAGCAACTGCTGACCGGTGGTGGCGCCCGCAAATGCCGTGCGTTTATACAACGTGCCGCCAAATCGCCGCTGATCGCGAAAACCTTCGGGCGTTCGATTGAATGGCACCCCCAATCGGTCCATCAAATCGATGATTCGCGGCCCCCAATCGCACATTTCTTTGACGGCCGGCTGATGCTGCAAAAAGTCGCCGCCGTAGACCGTATCGTCAAAGTGCTTCCACTCGTTATCACCCTGCTGCCGCGTCAAATCGTTTACGCTGTTGATTCCTCCCTGGGCGCAAACGCTATGCGATCGTTTAACCGGCACTAAACTCATCAGGTCGACGTCAATTCCCAGCTCGGCCAATTTCATTGTTGCTGCCAAGCCGGCCAACCCGCCACCAACCACTAGTACGCGCTGCTTTGCCATGCCGGAGGTGCTCCTCAATTCTGCTTCTCTGGTGGCTGGTTATTCGACTGCGTCGGTCCCGCCGCGTGGGCCGCAATTTTCCCCTCACTCATTTCGCGTGTCTGCTCCATCCGATTTTCAATCGTCTCCGCCTGCGGCACATTAACCGTTGACATACCATACAGCGCTCCCATGCCGACAAACGCCAGCAAAACGCCAAATGCCGCACAGACATAACCGGCGCCGCGCTGCGCTCGGTCACTGGTCCAAATCCCCCAAGTAATTCCGAAGGTCCACAACCCGTTCGAAAAGTGATAGACCACTGCCAACGTGCCAATCACGTACACAATTTTCCAATACACAGGGCCTAGGGCAATGGCCGTCGATGATGCGGCATGTTCCGCATCAAATGCACCACCCCCGGCCAGCTTGCCAAGATAGTGCAATTGCCAGAGGTGAAATAGTATAAAGAAAAACGCAATCATTCCCGTAACACGCTGGAAGAAATATCGGATATTGCTGCCATAGGGGTACGAGCTCACGTTCGGTAGAAACCCGCTGATAATCCACCAGCCCACCAAGGCGTGATACAAAATCGGAATGAAAATGAACGTCCATTCCACCAGCGGCAGTAATATTCCCAACGAGTGAATCCGGTCGACTTGTGCTTGAAACGTCGCCGGCCCGCCCAATACCGAGGCATTGGTCGCCAAATGCACTACTAAATAAGCCCCCACCGGCATCAATCCGGCCAAAGAAAACAGGCGGTAAATCAAGAATTGGTGCCGGCCAATAAAGGTCGATCCTGGGGCTATTGCAACAGATGTCGATTTGCCGGCTTCCACAGAGCGTTTTTGCAGCCTGTATACCGAGATAATTAGGCGATCTCGTTTTTCACAAGTTTCGCCTCACTGAAGACCAACGCTGCCTGTAGTATAGAAATCCACTGCCCCCATACAAGGCTGGCGTCTCGCATTCCGCCGGCCGTCAAACCACTTTAGCCAGGTCACTTTATTCTGCTGTAATGCTCCGAGGCTTCGTCACTTCGCGACCCTCATTGAAGCCAGCACGATTTCGTGGAAGCCCTGGGGGATACAACATCGTCTCCAAATCGCAACATTTTTGCTGCCCGAATGGCAGCATCGATGCTCAAGGCGTGTCAAATCGGCTTGTGCAATTACCCAGTTTGGCTGTTATGGCTGGCGCTGGTTATGATACAAGTGCCGGCCGTGTAGTAAGTTGTATTAATGCCGTTTAGAACCTCTCCTCATACTCCGCAACATTGGCATTCAACTTGCGACAGGTACTTGTGAAGAGCATTCACGTCTCAAAATCATTTTCCTCGGGGTGTTGCGCCCTCGAATCTGTATAGCGATTCTGACCATGTTTTTGGAAACCCCCTCTATTTTGATCGCGGACGACGACGTCGCTTTCCGCGAAACACTTTGTGGAGTGCTGGAGCCACGCGGATTCCGTACCCTAACTGCCGCCAATGGAGAGGAAACTCTTAAAATTGTCGCCCAACAGCCTATACATCTACTTCTGCTAGATATGCACATGCCGCGATTGACGGGCCTGGAAACAGTTCGCCGCATTCGTCAATTGCACGCTTGTCTTCCTTGCGTGCTTCTATCAGCCGCGTTAGACGAATCGATTGTCCAACAAGCTCGTTTGGCCGAAGTTTTTTCGGTCCTGCCAAAACCGGTCAGCCGGTGCGACATCACCAACACGGTCGATCAAGTCTTTCGTCGCATCTACAGTTGGCCTTGAATTCGACTGTTCAAACAAGATACTCTGTCGCAGCACTCTCTCTTTTCGATTGCCCACCTACACGCAGCATCCCGCCCCAAAGCTCTCTCTAGCAAACAGACCCACACGCTTACCGATTCCGTATAAAACCTAAAGGTTGGCCGCATCGGCCTTCCACTTAGTTCCCGTTATTTCGTTTGATTCCTGCGGAGTTTCGCGCAATGCTTGTGACGCGCAGTCCGGCATTAACGACTGTAAGATATAGTTCTTTTGTGGAAACTAACAAAAAGCGGGCAATTGTCCCGGTGCAGTCAATTAATAAAACTGCGCATCCGATGCAAGCTATGAGGCCACTGATTCGCCCATACCGTTGTTCGGTCCTGGAGCGACTCCTATAATATCGTGGTAAATTAGTGGCTCCTGGGAGCATGCAAGCTTGACGGCCAAACCGAAAATCCTGGTTGTCCGCGACTCTGCGGCGCGAGACGCTCCACTACCCATTATCACGGACGGGTTTGAGGTCGAGGAGGTCCGTAGTCCGCTTCGCGCCCTCACCCGTATGTCCCGGGAGCCATACGCAGGTATCTTTGTGGCTGCCGGCCACATCGGCGAAGCCATCCGGATGGGTAAGCTCCTGCAAAACGAGCGTATCCTGGAAGGCATGCCAGACGGTATCGTCTTGCTGGCTGCCGACAACACCATCCTCTGGGGCAACGGCCGCTTGGCCGAATGGACCGGCAAACAATCCGTCGTCGGCGAAAACTTCTACGCGGCCTTGAATAGCCCCGAGATCCTCGGCCCAGATTTCTGCCCGTTCCATACTGCTCTCATTACGGGCAACGCTAGCAGCAGCGTCCTCCGTTCCGGAGATAACTCCTATTTTCATGTCCATGCCGTGCCAGTCACTGAAGGTGCCAAAGCGCCCGAACATTTAATTGTTACCGTCCACGACGTCACCAAAGAAATCCTGCAACAGCAAAAGCTGGCCGCCATTCACCAGGCTGGTCAGGAACTATCCGATCTGACAACCGAAGAACTTTCGCACATGTCGATCGACGAGCGTATTAAGTTGCTGAAATCGAACATCCTGCATTACACCAAAGATCTGCTCCATTTCGACGTCGTCGAAATTCGCCTCCTCGATCAAAAAACCAATCGATTGGAACCTTTGCTTGCCGTTGGCATGCAGCCGGAAGCGGAACAGCGCGTTCTCTTCGCGCTACCACAAAACAACGGCGTTACAGGCTATGTCGCCGCGAATGGAAAGAGTTATTTGTGCGACGACACCACTGAAGACCCTTTGTATCTTCAAGGATGTAAAGGTGGTCGCAGCTCGTTGACGGTGCCGCTGATCTTGCACGACGAGGTCATCGGCACCTTCAATGTCGAAAGCCCAGAACCCCAAGCATTCACCGAAAGCGACCTTCAATTCCTTGAAATCTTTGGCCGCGATGTCGCCGCCGCGCTCAACACACTTGAGCTGCTCGCAGTACAGAAGGTCAATGCAGCGCAGGAAAGCGTCGAGGCCATCCACGGTGCCGTTGCTCTGCCGGTTGACGAAATCCTGAACGATGCAGTCAATGTCATGCAACGCTACATCGGCCACGATACCGACGTCGTGGAACGCCTGCAACGCATCCTCCGACATGCCCGAGACATCAAGCAAGTCATCCAAAAAGTAGGGCAATCGATGGCGCCGGTTCAAGCGCTTCCCGCCGGCAAACAAGTGGAAAAACGCCCCGTTCTGAAGGGACGCCGCATCTTAGTGGTCGATGCCGACGAAACCGTCCGCATTGCCGCTCACAACCTGCTGGAACGGTATGGCTGCATCGTAGAGACTGCCCATGACGGCGGCGAGGCTGTCGGCATGGCCCGCAACATGCTGCATGATATTGCCTACGACGTCATTATCGCCGATATCCGGCTGCCCGACATGAATGGTTACGAGCTCTTGCTGCGGCTCCAGGAAGTCCTTGACCCCGTGCCACTGGTCCTGATGACTGGTTTCGGCTACGATCCCGGGCATTCCATCGTAAAAGCTCGCCAGGCAGGCATTGAGCTCGTGCTGTACAAGCCCTTCCGCCTCGACCAATTGCTCGATACGGTTGAAAAAGCGGTCGCCAAGACCGATCTGGTTCAAACCGGCACGCGGCAATAAGGCCTTGCACTTTGCCGTCGTTTTCGCGCGTCATGCCTGCGGTCGCGCCCCGACTGACTCACGTCGCTGCGTCCCATGGCTGTCGTCACACTGGCATTGGCTTTGCTCGTCCTGTTAGGACACGCAGCACTCTGGGTCGGCTTCATCAACCGGGTTCATGCCACGGGCATTCCTCGCCGGTTTGTAAAATTCTGTTCCGCAGCCGGTCACGCCCTGCTGGTAATTCCCCCTTTGCTTGCCGCGGTTCTATGGTTGCGTTCTGGCCGCTCTCTCATGGGCTGGCTCTCCGCTGCCATCGATTGGAAACCCCTTTGGTTTTATCTTGTCCCTTGCTGGGTTTTAGCGTTAGTCGCCATAGCGCTTTGGATTCAGCGCACCTGGCTGCGCTCGTCTGATCAAACCGTGCTATCCACGCGTATAACGATGGTTGATGTCGCCGCCAAACTGGGGCACAAGCCGCTCACCGGTTGGCGCACACGATTACTTTCTGTCTTTCCTGGTAATCAGATTCTTAAACTTTCTATTGAAGAAAAGCACGTATCGCTTCCCCGGTTGCCCACTCGCTTAGACGCCTTTTCCATCGCGCATCTGTCCGATCTCCACATCACGGGCCACATTGGAATCGATTTCTTCCACGAAGTTGTGCGGCAAACAAACGCACTGGGCACTGACATCATTGTTTTAACGGGTGACATCATCGACGAGATCGAATTGTTCCATTGGCTCCCTCAAACTCTTGCCCATCTAACCGCTCCACATGGCGTGTATTTCGTCCTGGGAAACCACGATCAATTCACCGGCGAAGCGCCACGCATGAGAAAAATTCTTACGGATACGGGTCTGATAGATGTTGGTGGCCGCTGGCTGCCTCTGGAGGTCGCAGGCGCAGAAATTATCCTTGCCGGCAACGAGCTTCCTTGGTTCGGCCCAGTCGCAGATACGCAAAACTGTCCGCCTCGCTCCCCCGAACATCCACAGTTGCGAATCTTGCTATCTCACTCCCCCGATCAATTCAAATGGGCACGCCGGCACGATTTCGACCTCATGCTCGCGGGCCACGCCCACGGCGGCCAAATTCGCTTGCCACTCGCAGGACCGATCTTCTGTCCCAGCCTGCACGGCGTGAAATACGCCGGCGGAACCTTCTACGCCAATCCCACACTGATGCACGTCAATCGCGGTCTCTCCTCCGAACTCCCCCTCCGCCTCAACTGCCCCCCTGAGCTGACCAAAATCATCGTCCATCCTGCCAGCACATAAACCCAATCCACGGCCGAGGGTTTAGCCCCAAATGGGCCACTCATCTACAAAAGCGAGGCGGTTTGCTACTGAGCCCTGTGGTATAAAATCCGCCGATTTTGCCCGAAAACTGGCCACAACCCAGCGCCTCCCGCAAGAACGATCGCAGACGTTTCTCTTTCGCCCTGATAGGTAAGAAACGCCGTTTTGGAAGTCGTGCTATCGCCGTTTCAAGTTCCTGCCCCGCGGCCCATCCGCTATATTCCCGTTTCACGTACGAATACCATGATAGCGGTGCCCTTGACCCCTACCCATCAGGCCAGGATTGCAATCCCACGGCCTGCTGACTCAACCGGCGATTAACCCAATAGTCAAATATCAACGATGAGCAAAAAACTAGAGCCCACCAAATCCGCCCCGGGAATAATGTCGGTCGACACCGCTGCTTGGGTTCGTACCGTGCGCGAAACCGTGGAATCTGTCGTCATTGCGTTCATTCTGGCCTTCATGTTCCGTACATTTGAAGCCGAAGCGTTTGTTATTCCGACCGGATCCATGGCCCCTACACTGCAAGGCCGCCACAAAGATATTGTCTGCCCGCAGTGCGGCTACGAATATCGCGCAGGCGCCAGTGAAGAAGTCGAACGCGAAAGTGGTGCCCTGAAGGAAGAAAAGAATCGAGATACAGGTGTGCTGCAGCCGGCGTGTCCAATGACGTTCGCCACCTGCCCAATGTGCCGTTACACCGTCGGCGTCGATTCCACCGAATACCCGTCCTACAATGGCGATCGCATCATCGTAAACAAATTCGCCTATTCGGTTTCCGACCCGCAACGTTGGGACGTCGTGGTCTTTAAATACCCGCAAAATTCGAAAGAAAACTACATCAAGCGCTTGGTCGGTTTACCCAACGAGCACATTGAGCTCCACAAAGGCGACGTGTACGTCGCTCCATCCGGATCCGACAAATTACAAATCGCACGTAAGCCGCCGGAAAAACTGGCGTACACGCTACAGCCGGTTTACAACAACGATTATGTCGTTCCCAAGCTCATTCAAGCCGGCATGCCGCCGCGCTGGCAACCGTGGACGCCGACGGGAACACCTTCCCCCTGGAAAACGAGCGAAGATTTTAAATCGTTTTCGGCCGATGAAACGGCGCCTGGCACCGCCTGGCTTCGCTACCAGCATCTTCTGTCCGATGAAGCCATCTGGGACGACGTGAAGCAAAGACGGCCCTTCCAACCGCCGCCACCAAGCCTCATTCGCGACTATTACGCCTACAACGAGGGCGAGTTTCCAGATCACTGCGATCGGTCACCACCCGCAACGTCAGTTTGGGTTGGCGATCTTGCGCTGGAGTGCACCGTCAACGTGAAAAAAGCCGCCGGCCTTGTCATTTTAGAACTCGTGAAAGGCGGCCGCCAATTCCGCAGCCAAATTGATTTAAATACCGGCGAAGCGCGGTTATCAATTTCCGGCAAACAGGATTTCGGCCCGTCGGCAAAGACGGCAATTCATGGTCCAGGTAGTTACGAACTGCGATTTGCCAATGTCGACGAGCAACTGCTGTTATGGGTAAATAACACGCTCATCGACTTTAACGCCCCAACCACCTACGACGACCTTAAAAATAACGTGCCAGTCCAAGTCCGTCCCGTCACTGGCGCCGAAACACCGACCGACCTGTCCCCCGTTGGAATTGCCGTTCAGGACGGCGCATCCGTCGATGTGTCTCACTTGAATATCCGACGCGACATCTACTATCT
>DASXPQ010000050.1:0-11530 GCA_036493575.1 Pirellulales bacterium | reverse complement strand
CGGAAAAGACAAGCACCGGCAAGACTGATGGGGCGAAGGCTGGTGCGGCGAAGAACGACGACACGAAGAGTGCTAAAAAGGACGAAGCGAAATCGGCCGCGCAAGGCTCCAAGGATGACAGCGACGATATTGAAGCCGTGGAAGCGGAGCGGGATCGAATCGAAAAAGAAAATCATCGTAAGCAGGATGAGTATGACGAAAAAGTGAAAAAGGGACAGCAGCGCGCGAAAGAACTGAATGCGCGATTTGCGGATTGGTATTACGTGGTGGGGGACGAAACTTACCGCAAGATTCATTTAGGGCAAGCGGATATTATCAAGAAGAAATCCGCGGAGGCCAAAGAAACGGGTCATCCGGCGATGCCTAAGAATCCATTCGATGTTCCTGGCTTACCCGGCTCCCCAGGTCAGAATTGACTGCTGCTTGACGCAGTTGTCTCTCTTAAGAAGCTGTTCAGATGCGCATGTCTTGCGCTGCATTGACAGCATGAAGTAGGTAGCGTCGCTCTAAATGCTTCAGATTGCCTTTAAGCTGAGATGAGAAACTGCGTTTTCTTCGTCCAGCTAAACTGGGGAAACCTTGTCGGTGCTTCCGGAGATTCTGTGAATTTCGTGAATCCGGTGTCGATATGACTTCACGGGAAAGTACGATTTTTCTGCCCGTAACGTATAAGCCGATCAGCAAGGAATTCCCATGAAGTTCTTGGCGAGGTCAATTGAAAGTGGTTTGGCAGGCTCAGTATTATTAATGCTAGCGCTGCCAGTTAGCGGACAACAGCCAGCGTTTACGCCGGCTGTAAGCCCAACGTATTTAGACGGATATGCGGCGGCGGAGTTACCGCGTGCGCAAGCGACTGCGTCGGGGACCGAATACGCTACGCCGGCTGCCGAGCAGAGTTCCGCGCAACCGGCGACTCAGGTTTCGGACCAAGCTGCGGCGCAGGATCCGACAACAGGTGCGGTGCTGCAAACCGCGTTTACTGCGAAATCGCAGGATCCGGCGCAGCAACAGCAGTTGCCGACGGTCGTGCAACAATTCGCGAAAAGCTACGAGGCGCCGATGCCAACGGTGCAGCCGGCCAAAACGGCTGAGGCACCTGTGACCTTTCAGCAGTCAGCTCCGGCCAAGAGTTGTGATGCTACCGCAGCAATGGCTCAGCCGGTGGTGCCTGGCCCGGCCGCATGTGCACAACCTGCCTGTGCCGTGCCTGCCTGTGCCTGCTGCGCTGATCCGTTTGATCATCACTGCGGCGTGTTTGGCGAATTTTTGTATTTGCGAGCCTACGACGTCGACATGGCCCATGGCATTCAACAGAACGGCGTGGGTGGTTTGGGAACGGCTCCGGCGGGAGATGTAGGGACGGTGCAGCCGGAGTTCGAATCTGGATTTCGGATAGGAGCCGATTGGGCTTGCAGCTGTTGCTCGGATGTCCGCGTGACCTACACGTGGTATCAGAGCAGTGCCAGCGATACGCTGCTGGCCGCACCTGGCGTGGGCGGGACGGCCGCTTCGCTGGTGTTGTTTCCGAATACAGTGACGGCCGCTTCGACGTTTGATTCGTTGATGGGGAACTATGACATCAACTTCCAGACGGTGGACATCGACTACTCGTTTATTTTAGATCGATGCGAAACTTCGGCCTGGAATTTATCGGTGGGTGCGCGTTACGGGCACTTGGAACAGGATTTTTCCCAACTGGGAATTTTCTCGGGGGCCACGGGTTCGGAACACACGTTCACGACCATTGGTTTTGACGGCGTCGGTTTGCGGACCGGCATTGACGGCCAACGGCTGTTTGGCAAGAGCCGAGTGGCGCTGTACGGCAAAAGCTTTTTAAGCGTGCTGTTTGGCGAGTTCCACAGCCGGTACACGCAGTTTGACGTGACGACGAGCACGACCGAAGCGACCTCGCATTGGCTTGATAATCGGGTGCTGCCGATTTTGGAAAGCGAAGTTGGTTTGCGATGGACCAGCTGCGACGACCATTGGAAACTTGGTGCGGGATACTACACGGCTTACTGGTTCAATTCCGTGGATACGGCCCAATTTGTTCAGGCCGTCCAGAACCAGAACTTTGCCAACGTGGGACATGCGATTGTGTTCACGGGTCTGACGGCCCACGCCGAGTACGACTTCTAGTTCTAGCGATTTGATTTCAATAAGTTGCACAAAGCCGGTCGCGGGCGTGATGCCTGCGACCGGCTTTTTTCATTGGCAGCGTGCTGAATGCCCCACAGCGGTGGTATCCGTTGCCATTTGTGGCGAGGTAGCACCTTCTTAGGCCAATTCAGGTGGCTCAGATTCTCAATCGCGGCGGATTTCTCTCGGTATTCCGCGTTAAATTGAGGCGAATTCGTTGATTTTGCCGCTAGGGGTGACTATTCTAGGAACTACTTGTTTTTGCTTCGCCCTGGTCTTTAGGGCGGATGCTCAGCAGTTTTACTGTGCACCTTGACCGACAGCTCAGAGGGAACTCAGCATGCGACGTAATACGGGCCGAAGTAGCAAAGGGCGAAAAACTCGCCGATTCTTGTTGGCAAAAAACCGGTCGAATTGGTCCGGTTCTCTTTCGCGATTGCGAACTATCGAGCAACTGGATCCTCGCGTACTGCTGACAGTGAGCGTCACCAATGTACCCACCTGGATCGAGCAGGGACCGGGTCAAACGCAAGGCGGCCAAACTCAGGGTTTGCCGTCAAACAACCAAGTCGTTGGCGCCGTCGAGGCGGTTGCCGCCGATCCGACCAATGCAAACAACGTTTACATCGCCACTGTTAGCGGTGGCGTATGGCACACTACGAATGCCACCAACGCCAACCCTACCTGGACTCCGCTGACAGATTCTTTGGGCAGTTTGTCGATGGCCGCAATAGTATTCGACCCGCTTGATGCAAGTCACAAGACTTTGTGGGTCGCTTACGGCCGTGTCAGCAGCGGTGGTAGCGATGGCGGCCCGGCACAGGGCCTAATTAAGACCACCGATGGCGGAACGACTTGGCAACATATGGGTGGCACCAATCTAAATGGTTTGACTTTCCGGAGTATTGCGGCAACTGCGGTCCTGGATCCGACCACCAATAAACAAATCATCATGCTTGCTCCGACCAACGGCCCCGGCCTGTTTCGGAGTACCGACGGTGGCGTTACCTTTACCAACGTCTCTACTGGCGCGGCCAACCGTTTGCCAGCCGGCAACGTTAGCCAAATCATGGGAGACCCAGGCAACACTTCTCGCTTCTATGCCGGACTACCCGGCAAAGGGATCTACCTGTCGACGGACGCCGGTGCAACCTGGACTCAAATAAATACTGGCCTCACTGGTGTCGCTGCCTCACAACGTATTGAAATGTCCGTTAGCGCAGCGGCGGGTAACCCAGTCTACGCGGGAATCATTTCCGGCGGACAACTAACCGGCGTTTTTCGTTCCGCCAACCAGGGAACGAATTGGACCCAGATGGATACCCCTGTTACCAACGAAAACGGCAACACCGTAGGGATTTTTCCTGAGGGTGACGACGATGAAGACGAAGACAGTGGCGGTGACTCAGGAGACGATGGCGGCGACGACGGCGACCCAGGAGACGATGGTGGCGACGACGACGGCGGCGATGAAGCGGGCGGGCAAGGCGGCACCCATTTCGCAATACTGGCCGACAACTCGGACGCGAACGTCGTGTTCATCAGTGGCGACCGCCAGCCTTCTCAGGAAAATGCCAGCGGCACAGAAACCGGAGCATTTCCTAATTCAATCGGCGCGACAACGTATTCTGGCCGAACTTTCCGTGGCGATGCGTCTCAGCCTACTGGTAGCCAATTTGTGGACGTCGATGCGAATGGTGCCAACGGCACATCGCCCCACGCAGATTCACGCGACATGCAGTTCGACGCCAACGGCAATATTCTACAAGGCAATGACGGCGGTATTTACCGTCTGACTAGTCCCGACAGCGGGAGTCGGAAGTGGAGCTCGGTTATCGGCAACTTGCGCGACACCGAGTTTTACTCCATCGGTTATGACTCAGTGAACAACACCATTATCGGAGGAGCGCAGGACACTGGCGTTCCACAGCAAAATAGTTCGGGAAGTTTAACTTGGACTGATCAGAGTCTTGGCGACGGAGCGATTGTCGCCGTTGATAACACCAGCAGTCCCGGAAACTCGATTCATTATTTCTCAAATAACAAATTGGGCGGCTTTACAAGGGAAACCTTCAACAGCAGCGACAATAATACGAACACGACGAGTCTTACGTTGCTGGTGAATGGCGCGAACGGAAATAATCTGGCCGGCGTTGAGGCGAATTTGGCGAGCAGCACTATACAGTTCGTGAATCCCTATGTTCTCAATGCTGTGGACCCAACGCGGATGCTGATTGGCACCAGTTTCCTGTATGAATCGACGGACCAGGGAGCCAACGTGACGTCGTTAGGCGGCTTAAACAATCTGAACTCAGACGGCATCGACAACGACGGCGTCAATGGAGTTGATGATGGCCAAGAATACGCACCGATTAATTCGCTCGGCGCAACCACTGCCTTAGCGTATGGCGGCATTTTCAATGGCACAAACAACGTTGATTTTACGCTAGTAGGCACAACAGGCTTTGGTGGCAGCGACTTATTTTTGCGAACCGCCAACACTACCAATACCACGGCCGACTTCAGTGCGGTGGCAGCTTATACCGGCGGCGTCCCGAGAAGCATCACCGTCGATCCGACCAATGACAACGAATTTTTTGTCCTCGATCAAAACAATCAGATTTTCGAGACCACTAATTTAGGCGCAACTTTCATAAACATTACCTCGAATATATCTTTGTTCGCCAATGTGGATTTGCGAACACTTGAATTTTTCCAGAAAAGTGGCGCGGCCGACACGCTTTTGGTGGGAGGTTTTGGCGGAGTTTTCCGCGACGTGCTAACGGCGTCCCCGTTATGGACTCAATATGGCGCCGCGATGCCGGATGTGATTGTTAAGGACCTCCAATACGATGCCGGCGATGACGTTTTGGTAGCCGGCACCTGGGGACGGGGGGCGCTAACCCTATCCAACGTGAGTACCACGATCAATGCGTCGGGCATTCTCGAGATTTGCGGAGATCAAGACTACCCGAACGAAAATGACACGATTCGACTGGTGCGCGATCAGACTAACCCAGCACTACTAGATGTGTTTCTTAATAACACTACGACGACGCCCGATGCTCAGGTGCCGTTGGCAGCGATCAGCCAGATCAATATATTTGCCGCCGGTGGAAATGATACTTTGATCGTGGATAGCTCCAACGGCCTGATTAGCGTTCCTAATGGCATCAAATATGACGGTGACCACGGATGCCCCGATCAAGATGACGCAGGTATCGGCGGCTTCGATAGCTTAGTTCTCACACAGAATTCGACCGGCGGGCCTACCATTGCATCGGATCAATTAGCGCCTGGCGCGACGCCAGGTTCCGGTCGCAGCATTATCTCAGATTCCAGTGGGAATATTCAGACGATCGACTTCCAGTATTTGGAACCGGTCACAGACAGCGTTCCCACAGCGACCTATAACATCTCAAGCGTTCCGGGATTGGCGAGTGTTTTAGATTCCGCCAACGCCATCAACTATACCGCGAGTGCCACTCCCGGCTTTGGCCGCGTGACAATTGATAATTTTGAACCGATGGAATTCACCAACAAGGACAATTTGGTCCTCGCGGCCGGGGCGGGCAGCGACGAGATCAACCTGAACAATCCCACTGCTCCCACTGGCTTCACGGCCGGCGGATTGAAGAACATCACCGTCAACGGCGATGATCCCACGGCCAGCGACACTCTGATTGTCAACGGCACCAGCGGCAAAGATACCGTTACCTGGGCGCCAACCGGCCCCGACGTGGCAACCATTACCGGCGCGGGGCCCGTAAAAATCATCGTGGCAACGATCGAACACGTCACCTACAACGGCCAGGGAGGCGATGACGCACTGACCGCCACGCTTCCGCCGGGGTCGCCAACTATTCAGGATCATTGGTTTCTGAAACCTGATGCGCAACCTGGTTCGGCAACTCTGACAGGGCAGTTGAATAATTTAACTGCGGTATTGCCGTTCAGTTTTCTAAATCTGGGCAGTACGTTTGCCGCCAGTCTGACGTTTTTGAATGCCGGTGGCCGTGCCGACACCTTGGACCTGTATGGCACACCCACAAACGACAATTTCTTAGTCGCTCAGAACTCCATCCAACTTGGCGACGACCTTTTAACGCCAATCATACCGAACATCACGGGAACAAGCTTGGTGTCGCTGCGCATACACCAGCTGGGCGGCAGCAACTCTTTTGACATTGAGACTCCGAATTTTCAGGTCATTACGGACAGCCAAAGTGCGCCGCAAGAAGACAGCGCTTTTGTGGGCGTCGGCTCAATCAACACCACCGTGGCGGCGCGTGCAGATGGATCGACGACCTTTACAGGAACTAACCTTTTCGTCGATTTAGGCCTAATGACTTCGATCCTGGTGCGCGGTGCGCAAAGCAATCCGCCTCCAATAGCCATTGAAAACGATATCAGCAACTCGGCCGAGTTTGATTTCTCCTCGTTTGGCATCTTCAATGGGTTTACGTTCCAGGCCTCAGATGGAATCTCGTCGTTTACCTATCCGTTGATAACGTGTCAAAATTTCGCAGACCCCATTAAACTCCAAGGCGGCTTTACAACGACACAAATTGCGACACTCGGCTTCCTCGGCACCGTCGGCAACGACACGATTAATGCGGTCCAGACCGACGGTTCGACTTTGAGTTTAACGATCAATGCAGTCACGCACACTTTTGCACTGGCATCGTCTTATTCGATTGGCGAAGCGAAAATCGAAGGATTGACGGGCGACGACCTGATCCGTGTAAGCGTGGCGGACTCTCTGGAAACCACAGTGCCGTCTAAGAGCATTCGCTTCGACGTCGACGGCGGACCGCCGAATGCGAGCGATCGGTTGATTGTGAACGATGACGGGTTGGGCGATTTGAATTTGTGGCGGCAGGCCAGCGATGCTCACAGCGGGTCGATTGTCGTCGGACTGTTTGCGCCCGTCGTGTATAACAACATCGAAAGAGTCGATATCACGCCGGTCGATCCGATTACCGGTGGCACGGGGACCGACAAAGCGGGCCGCATTAAGGTGTTCCACACCGATCCATTTGAATACAACGATACGCTGCCGAATTCGGCTCAATTGCAGCGAGTGGGCGCGAACCAAAATAGTCCCAACATTGATCCCGGCGGAATTACTACGCCCTTTGAAGTTTCCGGCGATGAAGATTGGTACTCGTTTCGGCCCCAGCAGACGGGCACCTATCAAATCAAGATTTTGTACAGCACGCTGGCGACATTAGCCAACGGCCGTGCGGGATTGCCTGGCGCCGGCGATTTGGATTTGGATATTTATGACGCCAATGGCAATCTGATTGTCAGTGGCACGACCGCGCCGGGGGGCAAGGCAGCGATCTTTGGCGCGACGAACGATCCGGCGTTCCCGTTATTCAACGTAATCTACGTTCGCGTGCATGGGCACACATCTGATTCGATCAATGTGTACGACTTCGACAACATCGCCGGCCTGATTACCGAAGTGCCGGGCGTTAGCGCTGTGGATATTGAAGGCCCACAGGTGACCGATGTTACCGACAACCAAATTCCGACATCGCAGTACAACTTGTTCAGCGAGAAGGCGGCCAACGGTGCTCAGGGGCCGACTCCGCTGGTGTACAGCTTGACGGTTCACTTCCAAGATTTGCCGCCACGGGCGCCGGGCTTTATTTATCCGGCATTGGATTATTTCCTGACGGCGGACCAGGCCCGTGGGTTGTTCCATGTGGTCGGCGATGCCGACGGCGTTGTGGCGATCGATCATGTTGTGATTACGGATGCGTTCCCGGCGAACCCGGGCGGGATTGGTCAGGTGCCGGGGGCGACGATTGAGGTGTTCTTCTCCCAGCCGCTGCCGGACGATCGGTTCACGCTAACGATTGACGATAGCCTGCGCGATCCAGCGCAAAACAAGTTGGATGGCGAAAGCAATGCTTCGGAACCCAACGGGGCACCACATTTCCCAAGTGGCGACGGCCATTCCGGCGGTGATTTTGTGGCCCGCTTTACGGTCGACAGTCGGCCGGAAATCGGCGATTTTGCAGCCGGGGCTGTGCAAATTGATGCGAACGGCAATTCGCTGTGGGATCCGCAAAACACGGACGCGACGAATCGGGATTTGGCCTTTACGTTGGGCATTGGGCCGACGTTGGTCGGCAAAATGTCGGGCATGGGCGTGCACGACAGCGTGTTTGCGGGCAACTTTTTCAACACGACGCTCGATCCGCGAACCCTACTGCCGATTGGCGCCAATGGATTTTCGAAACTGGCCGCCTACGGAATGGATCAGACGGCGGGAGCTTTCCGCTGGTTGATTGACGTGGACGGCGACGGAATCATTAATCCGGCGAGCGGCGACATTGCGTTTATCATGCCGAAGACGTTCAAGACGAACGGAATTTTGGTGGCCGGGAATTTCGACGGCAATGCCGCGAATGGGGACGAGATGGCGATTTTCGACGGGACGAAGTTCTCGTTCTTCAAGGTGGACTATAGCCAAACCAATTCACAGACGGGCACGAAGGGTGTGGTGGTGGCGATGCCGACGGCGTCGATCACGACGAAGCTACGTGGTTTCCCGATTGTGGGTGATTTCAACGGCGACAAGATTCCGGACTTGGCGACCTGGCAAACGGACGTATTCCAATTTAATTTTGGCGCGCAGCCCGGCGGCGCAGGCACGGCTGTGGTGTATAGCGGCAACGTGGATTACAAAATCAATTTTGGTTTCCCGGGAGTCGGCGAAGTTCCGCTGGCAGCCGATTTGGATCAGGACGGCGTGACGGATATTGGCCTGTGGTTGCCTGGCAATTCGGGAACCGTTCCGCAAGATGCGGCGCAAGAATTTTTCCTGATGTCGAACGATCTGCCGGCGACCTTTGGGGGCGCGGCGCCGAAACCGCATTCGATTACGCTGCTGGATCACCCGTTTACTCCGACGCCGCTGGGTGGCGACGTTTCGGCGAACTTCCTGGCTGAATTTGCGACGCCGATCATCGGCAACTTTGATCCGCCGATTGTGCCGAATTCGCCGGCTGCCGCGACAGATTCTGCGGCGCCAACCAGTCGGGTGAATGTGTTGCCAGCCACGGAAGGGTCGCCATCGTTCATGGTGAGCTGGTCGGGACAAGACAACGCGGGCGGTTCGGGGATTGCCAGCTTTGACGTGTACGTTTCGGATAATGGCGGCGCTTATACGGCGTTCCAGACAGCGACGACCGGTATATCGGCCGCCTTTGTCGGTACGCCGGGTCACACCTACAACTTTTTCAGCATTGCGACCGATTTGGCCGGCAATGTGGAAGCTTCGCCGACGGGCGCGGACGCCAAGACCAAAGTAAATGCCAATGCCAAGGTTGGCACCAGCACCGGCGTGGCCACTTCGACAGACGCGTTTGTTCCCGGTCAATCGGTCACTTTAACGGCCACGGTTAGCCCGACGGGGCTGGTGAGCGGGTCGCCAAGCGGCCTGGTGACTTTCTTTGACGGCAAAACAGCGCTGGGGACAGCGATGCTTAACGGCGGCGTCGCGACGATCACCGCGAGTAATTTAGCGGCACTGGGCAATCATTCGATTACAGCGAGCTACAGCGGCGCCGGGTTCTTCGGAGCCAGCAAGTCGGGATCGTCGATTGTGAGTGTCGTGGCTGCATTGTTAGAAGCGGATCCGCTAGTAGCCGGGGCGATGGCACTGTTTGTGGGTGGCACGGCGGGGAATGACATCGTTACGATTTCGCCAGCCGATGTGGCCGGCTCCGTGGCGGTGACGATTAACAACAGCACGACCAAGAACAAGACCGTCTCGCTGGGAACGTTTGCTCCGACTAGCCGCATTGTGGCTTATGGTCTGGCGGGCAACGATACGATCCAAATGGCGGACAGCACGATTGCCGGGACGAGCACTTCGGTCGCACTTGCGGGCATGTTCTTTGGCGGCGCCGGAAACGACACGCTGATTGGTGGGGACGGCAATGACGTGTTAGTGGGTGGCGCCGGGACCGATACACTCGTCGGCGGCTTCGGCAGCGACGTGCTGACAGGCGGTGCGGGGATCGACAAACTTTATGGCGGATTGGTCGGAAAGACGACCAACAGCAGCGACGGCAATATCATCATTGGTGATTCCACGGTGCACGACACGAATGAAGCCGCGCTGTGGGCTATCTCGCAAGCATGGAGTGCACCGCTGGACTACGGCACGCGCATTACCGATTTGCGAAATTCCGGCAGCCATGTGGTGGGATCCAGCAGCATTACCAACGATAAGGCGGTCGATCAGCTATTTGCGGCCGACGGCAGCGATTGGCTGTGGAACCTTTCGGGCCAAGATAAGATCAGCGGACGCCGCAGCGGCATCCAGCTTAATTAACGATTTGGCCAGGGCACAAAAATAAAGGCCCGAAAACCGGCTGGCCTGATCCACTGTTGTTCCCCGCCGCGGACCCCAGTAGTCGCGAGGGAAGCGCCGCCTCGTTGCGGGCAAGGGAACGTGGTAATCAGAGCGTCCGGTTTCGGGCCCTTAAAAAGTCTTACTAGCGAGTCGAACTTCCTGTTCAACTGCTATTACTTATTCATCGCAATCGTTGAAGTTCCATTTGAGCGCAAAACTCTTCTGAGTTGTTTTTTCTTGCCAATACTGCCTGGGTTGAAACCAGCCGAAGCGGCTGTAGCGATTTTGCAGTCGATCCGTGGTGAGATGGTCCGCTTGGCTGACGTCGAACGCGTCAGGTGCTGCCGGTATTAGCGACGAAGCGGTAACCCGTGCCACGCACGCTGAGAAAGTGCTGCGGTTGGGCGGGATCTTTTTCAAAATATTTTCTAAGGTTTACGATGAAGTTGTCGACCGTCCGGGTGGTTGGGCTGTGAGACAGCCCCCACACATGTTCCAGCAGCTCAGACCGAGTGACCACCGAGCCTTCGTGCTCGATAAAATAGCGCAGCAGCTTCATTTCCAGGGCGGTTAGCCGGACCGGTTGACCATCTACCAGGACTTGATAGGTATCGAAATTGACTTCAGCCCGCCCGTTGGCAAAACCGTATGGCGGGTCGTTGGACGAAGCCAGACGTTCTTGGGTGTCGAGTATTGTGGCGGCTGAAAGTCCATTTCGGCGCCGCGCCAAGAGATTTCGCACCACGCTGAGCAATTCCTCCAAATCGAATGGCTTTGGCAAATAGACGTCGGTGCCTACGTTAAAGCCACGAATGCGGTCCTCGGTGAGCGTACGGGCGGAAAGCATGAGAATGGGGACATCGCTGCCATGTTGACGCAGCGATTCGCAAACGTCGTAACCGCTCATGCCGGGCAGCATCAAGTCGAGAACCATCAGGTCCACCTCCGCGGCATGTTCCTGCAGGAACTGGAGCGCAGCGGGACCGTCGCCAACCGTCGTCACCAAATACCCCT
>DASXPQ010000049.1:0-1865 GCA_036493575.1 Pirellulales bacterium | reverse complement strand
GACCCAAGTTCGCCCGATCTGGCGGGCCGGGTTTTGGAATCGCTGGCCGGCTTAGGCCGGCGCGTGGGCGATCCAGCGGTCGATCGGGCCGTCGCCTACTTGCGCCGCACGCAAGAGGCCGATGGCAGTTGGTTTGGGCGTTGGGGTGTGAACTACATCTATGGAACGTGGCAATCCCTGACAGGATTGGCCGCGGTGGGCGTGTCTCGAGACGATCCGGCAATGGTAGCCGGCGCGCAATGGCTCATGGCCCACCAACAGCCCTCGGGAAGTTGGGGAGAATCGGCCGACAGTTACGCGCAGCCGAATTTGCGCGGACAAGGGCCAGAAACTGCGTCACAAACTGCTTGGGCGTTGCTGGGGCTGATCGCTGCCGGCCAGCAAGATCATCCGTCAGTGCACCGCGGCCTGCAGTTCTTACTCGCCCAGCAAAATGCCGACGGCACTTGGGACGAAACCGAATTCACCGGCACTGGTTTCCCGCAAGTGTTTTATCTTCGTTACCACTACTATCGCATTTATTTTCCGCTAATGGCGCTAGCCCGTTGGGCCAAAATGGCCGGTGAGTCGCCACTGCGCAACAATTTGTCTTCTACCTCCTGATTTCAAACCCCGCATCCCCTGCTCTTCCATGGCCGTACCTGTTTCGCAAATGTGGACCGTCGCCTCTTATGTAGTGCGGAACAAAATGCGCGGCAACCAGCGCTACCCGCTGGTGCTCATGCTGGAGCCGCTGATGCGGTGCAACCTGGCGTGTGCCGGCTGCGGGAAAATTCAACACCCGGCGGAAATCTTGCGCCGGCAGCTTACACCGGAGCAGTGTTTTCAAGCCGCCGATGAATGTGCTGCGCCGATCGTATCAATTCCCGGCGGCGAGCCGCTTCTGCACCCACAAATCGACGATATCGTCGCTGGCTTGGTCGCTCGCCGAAAGTACGTCTACTTGTGCACCAACGCCATCAAGTTGGAAGAGTCGCTCCCGAAATTCAAGCCGTCGAAGTATTTTTCGTTTTCAATCCACCTCGACGGGCCGCGCGAGGAGCACGATGCCGCCGTGTGCCGCACCGGTATTTACGATGTAGCCATTGAGGCTATTCGCTCGGCAATTGCCGCAGGTTTCCGTGTGACGACTAACACCACGCTGTTTAACGACGCCAATCCGCAGCGCCTCCGGGAATTTTTCAACACGCTAATGGATTTGGGCGTGGAAGGAATGATGCTTTCTCCCGGTTACAGCTACAACAAAGCGCCCGACCAGGAGAATTTTCTGCCGCGCGAGCGAACCGTGCGATTGTTTCAGCGGCTATTGGAGAATGCACCGCGCCGCTGGCGATTTAATCACTCGCCGCTGTTTTTGGAATTTCTACGCGGCAACTGGGAGCTGGAGTGCACGCCGTGGGGAAATCCTACATACAACATTTTCGGTTGGCAAAAGCCGTGTTACCTGCTGGACGAGGGCTATGTGCAAACGTTCCAGGAATTGCTTGATACGACCGATTGGGATGCCTATGGTCGCAAAAGCGGCAATCCAAGTTGCCGCGATTGCATGGTTCACTGCGGTTACGAGCCCACGGCAGTGAGCGAGACTTTTGGTTCGATCCGCGGCATGTGGGCGGCAGCCCGATCGGTGTTTTTTGGTTTACAGCCGCACCGTCAGGCTGAGGTGGCCGATCGTCGTGACGAGCGATCACCAGCACGACTGCCGACTTTGCCCATCGTTATGCCGATGGCCCACCGTGAATGCGGTACCGGCCAATGCCGTGACCACGAATTGGTTGCGCCTGTCTCTCTAATGGCGCAGGCTGCCGACCATTGATAGCCGCGTCGGCTTTGATATGATTTTTGCAGGGCGCGGGCGGCCGCGA
>DASXPQ010000048.1:0-4014 GCA_036493575.1 Pirellulales bacterium | reverse complement strand
CCTTCGACGGCACCACAATTTTTCCGCCGAACAGCCGTTTGGCAGCATCGGCGCCGCGAGGAGCGGCATCAGCAGCTGGTTCTTCTTCCTTCTTCTCTTGCGGCACCGGCGGATTAACCGTCGTCGTTTCGTCCGTGGGCGTCTTCAGAAACGTGGTTTCGCGATTCGACATGCTTACGGCCGGCGTTTCGTGCGGTGGCCGTGCCGCCGCGCCCCGACGTGCAGCACCGTCGCTTTCATCGATCGTCAGCCAGTCGCTGATGTTTTCATCGTCTTTGGCGGGCACGGCGCCGGCTGCAGTCCGCACCGCAGCATCCTTAACATCTTTAACTTTGGGTCGTTTCTTGCCGCCGACACTCGAGGTCAGCTCCACCTCGAATTCCAAATTGCCGACTTTCAATCGGTCGCCGTTACGTAGTTCTCGTTGGCCAACGATCGCCTCGTCATTGAGCAGCGTGCCGTTCCGGCTGCCGAAGTCACGAACGGCGCAAAAGCCTTCTTCCATCAACAGCACACAATGATGGCGGCTGACCAAATCACTATGGGGGCGCAGGTGGCAGTCGTCGGCGCGGCCGATAAGAAACTTGCTGACCGGAATTTTGATTTCCTTGCCGGCATTGCGACCAGTCAGCAACTTGATCGTCATCTCCATGCTCAGCCTCTGCTCCAAAACGTGGTGTTACAAAGCGTCAACGAATGAGGGCGAAATTAAACCACGATTGAACTGACACGTCGCTGGGATTCCGATTCTGAAGACCAACTCCTTTGAATTCGGCTGATCGCCACCATCGATTTGTACGACCTCAGCCGCACACTTCGATTTCGGTTCCCTCTCGCTGGAAAATAAGAAATAACAATGGCCTTGAGAGAGTCGAGGCAGGTGACAACCGCATCTGTTCCCAAATGTTGGCATTGGCGGAGCGCTGATGCCGCGGGTGTTCCCACACGTCGATCATAACGGATTGTCGCCGGAGAGTCAAAGAATCCCCCTATTCTTACTCCTACGATGCGTCGCTCCAAACCGGACATTCACTCCAACTAATGACATCGACCAATCAGCCACAACCTCGCCAGCGAATTCGGACGCCCATCCCTTTGCGTCCAACGGCGCGGACGTAACGATGATGCAAGGCCTTCCGCAATGGCAAGTTCCGCGGCGCACCGCAATATGTGGTTTTTATTAAGTAACAGTCATATTGGGAATGGTCGTCTTCGGCTAGCGGCGCTCCGTCCACGCTAAATCGCCAAATTTCTGACGGGCGATCTCACTCGCCGCATTCAAAACGGAATCCGTAGTGGTCGTAGCAGACGAAATATCCAATTCCAAACAACTCGTCAAACGCGGCGCCCACCGTGTACGCAAAAGCTCAATGTTGACTTCGCCAGTGAACAATTCTGCAATGCCCGGCAGTTCCGGAGCAAAAGCAGATTGGCCCAATAGCACACTCCCATGTTGCAATACCGCGCCGCGCTGCCGGCGCTGTGCGCTGCCAGCAATTTTGAATTCGCCGGCCACCACATCGCCCATTTCTCTACGCTGAAAACACAAAAACGGTTTGCTCGCTGACCGGCCAGCATCGCCGAACAAAGTTGCTCCAGCGCCCAATTCCGCCAGCGTTTCAATTAGGCTTAAATGCACCGCCCGGTAAAGCTTTTCCGTTCGTACCGCCAGCGGATGACAAGAGGGCAGGGCGATGCTGTACGTCAATTCGCGATCATGCAAAATTGCCCCGCCGCCACTGGCTCGCCTTACTAAAGTGCAATGGGCACTCGCCGCATGCAGCCGCCGTTCGGCATGGGGTTGAAAATACCCCAGCGACAGCGTCGGTTCACTCCAGGAGTAAAACCGTAGGCTGGCGATCCCGTCGTTCTGGGCCGATTCCAACAGCGCTTCATCCAGCGCCATATTCCAGGCGCCCTCGCCAGGCGGATCAATAATAAGGCGGCCGGGAATCAAGAGCGGATCGCAGATTGAATTCAAGTAACTGCCGGCGTCCACCGCATCACGGGGTTGCGCGCCGCCAGCACCTCGTCGGGCCGGCTGACAATGGTGGTATGTGGCGCATTGTGCAACACTTCCGGCGACTCCCCCGCAATTTTCAACAGCGTATCGGCAAAGGCATCCAATGTTTCTTTACTTTCAGTTTCCGTCGGCTCAATCATCATCGCTTCTTTCACCGTCAGCGGAAAGTAAACCGTCGGTGCGTGATAGCCGTAGTCCAACAGTCGCTTGGCAAGATCCATCGCCGAAATGCCGCGCTCCGCTTTCAACTTGGCAGCCGTGGCCACAAATTCATGCAAGCACCTTTCTCCATGCGGCACGGGAAAAACCTGTTTAATGCGGCTCAGCAAATAATTGGCATTCAGCACGGCGTTCTCTGATACGGCTCTCAACCCCTGCGGGCCATATGTGCGAATGTAACAGTAAGCACGGACAAACACGCCCACCTGCCCAAAAAAGCTGCGCACGCGGCCAATCGATTTGGGCCGCTCACGCACCAACCGATACGTCTCTCCCACACGCTCCACAACCGGCAGCGGCAAAAATGGCTCTAAAAACTTCCGCACCGCAATCGGGCCAGCGCCAGGTCCGCCGCCGCCGTGCGGCCCGCTAAACGTTTTGTGCGGATTGAAATGCATCATGTCCGCCCCAAAATCACCCGGCCGCGCAATGCCTAAAATGGCGTTCATATTTGCGCCGTCGAGATAGATCAGGCCGCCATGCTGATGAACCAAGTCCGCGATGGCTCGCACCTGCCGTTCAAACAAGCCCAGCGTATTGGGATTTGTAATCATGAACACCGCCGTGTCCGAACCGAGCTTCGATTTCAAGTCCTCCAGATCGACAAACCCATCCGCATTGCTGCGAATCGTGACAGCTTGAAAGCCCACCATTGCAGCACTGGCCGGATTAGTGCCATGCGCACTATCAGGCACCAAAACCTTCGTCCGTTTCTCTCCCCGATCGCGAAAATACGCTGCCGCAACCATCAAAGCGGTAAGCTCCCCATGGGCCCCCGCCGCCGGCTGCAAAGAGACTGCATCCAATCCGCCAATCTCCGCCAGTATCTGTTGCATCTCGAACAACAATTGCAGCATCCCCTGCAAAGTTTCCTCGGGCTGATACGGATGCAAATCCGCAATCCCCGGCAGTGCGGCCATCCGTTCATTCCGCTTGGGGTTGTACTTCATCGTGCACGAGCCCAGCGGATAAAAATGCGTGTCGATCGACATATTCAATGTCGACAGATTGGCGTAATGCCGCACAATGTCCGGCTCGGTCAATTCCGGCAGCGGTGGCGGCGTGGCGGACAGTGCGTCCGCAGGCAGAAGCTTTTCGACCGCAGTTGCCGGCACGTCGGTGCATGGCACGTGCGCGGATCGCCGGCCGGGGTGCGAAAGTTCAAACAGCAATTGCGTGGCACGCGTGTTACGCATGAACGGTCGCTTTCGGTTTGCGCTGCTGAGCAATGCACGCCGCCAATCCGTCAATCTCCTCGCGCGTTCGTTTTTCGGTCACGCAAACCAGCACGGCATCGGCCAGTTCCGGATACCATTGCCCCAGCGGAACACCGGCAAAGTACCCGCAATCCAGTGCCTCGGCTAGCAGCTGATCCGCCTTACCGCTCGTGTCTCGTACCACAAATTCCTTGAATATCGGCCGATCGAATGCCGCCTTAAGCCGATTTCCCGCCGTCAATTTTTCCATCGCATAGTGCGCCTTGCGCACACACGCCGTGGCAACTTCGCGCATTCCCTGCGGTCCCATTGCCGACAAATACACGCTGGCCCGCAGGGCAAACAATCCTTGATTCGTGCAAATATTGCTCGTCGCTTTTTCGCGGCGAATGTGCTGCTCGCGAGTCTGTAGCGTCAACACCCAGCACCGTTTTCCATTTCGATCCACAGTCTGCCCGGCAATTCGACCTGGCATCCGTCGCACAAACTGTTCGCGGCACGCCATAATCCCCAAGTACGGCCCGCCATATTGCATCGGCGTTCCTAGCGATTGCC
>DASXPQ010000047.1:0-5565 GCA_036493575.1 Pirellulales bacterium | reverse complement strand
GAAGGGGGCGACATGCGGGAACGGAAGCGATCGCCAGGGGATTTTGCCTTGTGGAAGAGCGCCAAGCCGGGCGAGCCGGCGTGGGACAGTCCGTGGGGTAAAGGGCGGCCGGGTTGGCATATTGAATGCTCGGCGATGAGCCGGCGGTTGCTGGGGGAGACGTTTGATATTCACGGGGGCGGGCTGGATTTGATTTTCCCGCATCATGAGAACGAGATTGCGCAGAGTGAGTGCGCGCATGGCAAACCTCAAGCGAAATACTGGTTGCACAACGGGTTGATGCAGGCGGCGAGCGAGGCAGGGAAGATTGGCGGGCGAAGTACGCGGGCGACCGAAGGTGGAACCGCCGGGGCGGCAACCGATCCGCAGGCTGGCGATTTAACATCGCAGCAGACAGGTAAGATTAGCAAATCGACTGGCGCCAGCGCCTTTCGCGATTTGCTGGGGCGCCATCAGCCGGAAACAATTCGGTTCTTTTTGCTTTCGACGCATTACCGCAGTCCGATTCAATACAGCGAAGAACTGCTGCAAGAGACGGCGAATAGCTTGGACCGGTTTTATCGGTTCTTCAAACGATTTGAACGCGTGAGCGGCAAGCCATTTTACGATTTGAAAGTGGCGGCAACTCAGGCGGGTGGCGAGTTTGATGCGGCCGGGAATGCGCTGCTGAGCGAAGTTGCCACGCTGCGGCAAAAGTTTATTGAGGCGATGGATGACGATTTCAACACCGGCGCGGCGACGTCGAAGTTGTTTGAACTGCTTGGCGCGCTAAACAAATTTGTGGATGCCGAAAAGCTGGAGACCGGGAAGCCGGACGCGGCCAAAGTGGCTACGCTGGAAAAAGGGGCGACCGTTCTGAAAGAGCTAGCGAGTGTGATGGGCTTGTTCCGCAAACCGGTGGAGCAGAAAGCGGCGGGAGGCAGTGAAGCGTTGGTTGGCGAATTGGTGAAATTCGTGACCGAACTTCATGCTGCAGGGAAGCTGCCAGCTTTCAATGCTTCCGAAGCAAGTGGTGCGCAGCTCGATCAATTGATGAAATTGCTGATTGATGCTCGAGCCGCTGCACGAAAGAACAAGGATTTTGCGACGGGAGATTTAATTCGCAAGCGGCTGACGGAGTTGGGAATCACACTGGAAGACCGACCGGGCGGCACGGAGTGGCAGCGGACATGAGAGCACCGATGTTCCGATTCACCCTCCGAGAATTGTTTCTGTTGATTTTAACGGTCGCGATTGTGTTGGGATGGTGGGTCGACCATCGCCGGATGGCCAATCTATGCGACGATCAAAAAATGGAAATCCATCGTCTCGGGTCGCTCATGACGCCGCAGGTGCGATGATCGCCGGATCAAAAACGCCAGTTCGGATTCTGGGGATCGATCCGGGATTGAACATTACCGGTTATGGCGTGCTGGAGCGGGATGAAAAGCATCCGAAGCAGCCGCGGGTGATTGAAGCCGGGGTAATTCGGGGGGCAGTCAAGCAACCGCTCCCGGATCGGCTGGCAGAGATTCATGTCGGTGTGGCCGAAGTGATTGCCACGCTGAAGCCGGCGGTGATGGCGCTGGAGCAGTTGTACTCGCATGTGGCCCATCCGCGGACTTCGATTTTGATGGGACATGCGCGAGGGGTGATTTGTTTGGCGGCGGCGGAGGCGGGGATTCCGGTGGTCCATTATCCGGCGACGCAGATCAAGCGGATTCTTACGGGCAACGGCCGGGCTTCGAAAGAGCAAATGCAAATGGCGATTCAGCGTGAATTGCGGCTGGACGAGTTGCCGGAGCCGCCGGACGTGGCGGATGCCCTGGCGGTGGCGGTTTGCCATTATTATCTTGGTCGCGGTGAGCAAGAACCTGCTGACGCAGACGAACACCGTTTAGCGGCTAGAAGACGACCGAAATCGCTCCGCTAGCGCGTGGCAGCTAAACCGCAAGCGGTTCGATTGCTCACTTACCCACCACTCACCCACTGCCTGCCTTTGTGATTACTAATATTTCCGGGCGATTGTTGCGAGTTGACGTCGATGCACTCACGCTGCAGGTCGGCGCGTTTCAATATGAGGTGCTGATTCCGGAGTTCGCCCGGCGGCAGCTGCAGACGCAGATCGATCACGATATCAGCCTGCACACGATTGAATACTTGGAAGGCAATGCGATGGGGGGCCGTTTGACGCCGCGGCTGATTGGTTTTTTGACGGAAGTGGAGCGGGAGTTTTTTGATTTGGTGTGCGAGGTGGACGGGGTGGGCGTAAAGAAAGCATTGCGGGCGATGATTCGGCCGGTACGGGAAGTGGCGGCGGCGATTGAGGAGCAGGATATTAAATCGCTTTCGGCATTGCCGGGCGTTGGGCCGGCGACGGCGGAGCGGATGATCGCCAAGCTGCGGCGCAAAATGCCAAAGTTCGCCCTGATGGTGGCCCGGGATGAGCCGCGCGTCGGGGAATCGGAAGCTGACCGGGACGTGATGCGGGAAACATTTGACGCACTGCGTTCGCTGGGTCACAGCGAACATGACGCCCGGCGGTTAATTGAATCGGCGATGGAAGGGAAGAAGAAATTCAAGACGGTGGAAGAAATGTTGCAGGCGATTTATCAGCAGAGCAATAAGAAGTAGGGGCGAGGATCGAGGGGTGTATAGGGGCAAAGAGGAATTAAGCGAATGCCGAGCGCTGCCGCCACTGCTGAACTTTCTAAGACGCCTGTGCCGCAGGGGCATGCTTGCGCGAATTGCGGTACGCCGGTCGACGAGGGGGATCGGTTTTGCAATGTATGCCGCGCGGTACAGGAAGGGGCCCATACTCGAACACAGCAGCCCGAAGCGCCGCCGGCACAAATCAGCGTGGTCTGCAAGAACTGTGGTGCGGCGATTAAAGTTCCGCCCGACCAGCGCAGTATTACTTGCCCGTTTTGCGATTCGAACATGGTTGTGGAATCGCTGGATGAACAGACTGGCAGGCAGGCGCCGGAATTTGTCGTCGGTTTTGCGATCACGCCGCAGGAGGCGCTGGAAAAATTTCGGCAGTGGCTACGGGCGAATAGTATTTTTCGCCCCGGCGATTTGAGCATGGCGAAGATTGAAGAGAAGCTGCGCGGGGTGTATGTGCCGTTTTGGTCGTTTTCGATGTTGGCGCGCAGCCAATGGTCGGCGCAGATTGGCGAGCATTGGTGGCGCACGGAAACGTATACGACCATCATCGATGGCAAGCCGGTTGTACAAACCCGCACGGTGCAGGAGACGGAATGGTGGAATCTCGAAGGCCAGCATCATAACTATTACAGCGGCTACCTGGTTTCCGGGAGTCGCGGGTTGGCGCAGGACTATGCGGAGCGGATTAAGCCGTTTCGGTTGGAAGCGATCAAGCGCTATCAACCGTATTATTTGGCGGGCTGGCTGAGCGAGGAATATAGCGTGGTGCGCGACGATGCACTGCCGTTATGTCAGGAGGAGTTTCAACGGTGGGAACAGCGAAACGTGGAAAGCTTTCTGCCGGGCGATACGTACAAAAGCGTGCTCGTGAATTGCGAGTTCAGCGACGTTAACTCGGATTTGATTTTGCTGCCGATTTATCTGTTGAGTTATCGGTATGGGGATAAGCTGTTTCGTTTTTTGTTGAACGGCCAGACGGGAAAGACGGCCGGCGATAAACCTTATTCGCCGGCGCGCATTGGAGCGGCGGTAGCAATCGCCATTGTGCTGGTGGTTGTGGTTTGTTTGCTATTCATGTGGCGAAGGTAACGGTGAGCAGTGCCGGATATCCTCATCAAATGCAGTGTTTGCGGGGCAGTTTTGGATGAGGAGGATATATTCTGTCCTAACTGCGGCACCGAGGCGCCAATTCAAACCGGCGGCAACTCTCAAGCGACGAAAGGTGATGGAGAATCGACGGACGATGGGTCGCAGGCTGCGGCCGTTGCACAGCGAAAGATTGATGAGACTCCAACAACGCATCTAACAACGTGTAACTTCAATTGCCGGAATTGCGGGGCGTCGATGAGTTATGACGCCAGTGCGCAGACGCTGCGCTGTCCGTTTTGCGGTTCGGAGCAACTCGAGAAGACGCCGGACGCGAAGGAAATTGCACCGGACGGTGTGGTGCCGTTTGTGATTACGCAGGATCAGGCGGTGGTCGGCATGCGCGGTTGGTTGGGCCAGGGGTTTTGGCGGCCGGGCGATTTGGCCACACAAGCGGCCGTGGTCGGAATGCGGCAGGTTTATATTCCGTATTGGGTGTTCGACGCGGAAACTCACACGTATTGGGCAGCGGACAGCAGCCATACGCCGCCGAGTGCACGGGCCAGTTGGTATCCGGTAGCGGGTGATCATGAAGGGGGGTATTCCGGTCTTTTGGTGGGGGCGAGCGGGGCACTTACTGGCGCGGAGACGGCGGCGTTGTGCCCGTTCGATTTGGCCAATGCAGTGGCGCCGGGGAAAATTGATTTGCAGAATGTTATTTTCGAACGATTTACCGTGCCGCGAAAATATGCTCGGCCGCTGGCCAGGCAGGGGTTGGAAGCGTGCGAGTCGGATGCGTGTCAGCAATATGTGGCCGGCAAAAACCGCAACATGAAAGTAAATGTGCGGATTACAAATCTGGTGAGTAGACCGATTTTGTTACCTGTTTGGATGATGGCGTATCGATACCGTGGCGAAGTGTTTCGGTTCATCGTTAATGGGCAAACTGGAAAATCTACGGGGCAGGCGCCAGTATCGTTTCGAAAGATTGGTGCAGCAGTGGGGATTGCGGCGATGGTGATTGCGCTGATTCTGTTTTGGTTGTTTGTTGTTGGCGGCGGAATGCGGCGGTGAAATTAACGAGGATTGCCGGGTCTGTTCGATCGCCGGCCCTGGTGGTATATTCCGGAACGAGTTGCTTGGACGCACGTTAACTCTCTCTTTCACGAATTCCCATGCCGACAACGATGTCCGCTCCGCTACTGGAAACGAATGTCCCGCGCTGGCCTGTTCGCCGTGGCAAAGTACGCGATTGCTACGATTTGGGAGATCGGATGCTATTGGTTAGCACCGATCGGATTAGCGCTTTCGATTGGGTGTTACCGACCGGCATTCCTGATAAGGGGCGCGTGCTGACACAGATTAGCGCCTTTTGGTTTGGCCACTTGGGTGAAACGCATCACATGCTGTCGATAGATACGGCGGATTTTGGATTGCCGGCCGGCGTCGATGCGGAACCGCTGGCGGGGCGGAGCATGCTGGTTCGCAAAGCCGAAGTTGTACCGATTGAGTGCGTGGTACGCGGCTATCTTTCCGGCTCCGGTTGGAAGGAATACAAGCAAAGCGGCACCGTCTGCGGGATCAAATTGCCCGCGGGGTTGCGCGAAAGCGACCCGTTGCCGGAACCGATTTTCACGCCAGCGACGAAGGAAGAGACTGGGCACGACATCAACATATCGTTTGAGCGGATGGTGGAAATTGTGGGGCTGGATGTGGCCGACGAATTGCGGCGCCGGAGTTTGGATATTTATGTGCGCGGGGCGGAGTTGGCGCGGCAGCGCGGAATTATCATTGCCGATACCAAGTTTGAATGGGGGCAAGTTGGCGGCGAAT
>DASXPQ010000046.1:0-4885 GCA_036493575.1 Pirellulales bacterium | reverse complement strand
AGGTAATCAACAAGCCGATGATGGCGATGACCACCAGCAATTCCACGAGAGTGAAACCGCATGGGCCACGGCCGGTTGTTTGACCAGGTATGACATTTCTCGGCGGTTCCACTGGATCAATCCTCCGCTGCCATTCTTCCGCGGCCAAGGCATGTCTGTTTGCCATCCGACCAACAGCTCACTACTCCATTTTGGCAATCGCCGATTGGATCAGTTCTGTCAGATTCGGCAAACGGCGCAAGTCGTGGGCTAATCGCGGATGGACAAAAATGCGCACCCGTTTTACGTAATCGTCAAATTGCCCAGTTGTCAGCGTTTGCACCACCGGGGAGACCTCTGCCAGCGGCCGGTAGCGCTGCTCCTTGGGGAAATAAATCTCCACGTGGAATTCCACTTCACGCTTCATTGGCGGGGAATCGAACAATACCTCGTGCGGTGCGATCCGCCGCCCCAGCGCCGTACTGGCGACCGCGGCAAATTGATCGGAGCATTGGGCCAACCATGGGTAGGGCCGCCGCGCCAATTGTTCGTACAGGCCGCGCTCCTGGAAAAAGCTGTATTGCGCAAGCCGCTTATAGAGCTTGCGCGAAGGGCCGAACAAACCGTCCAGCAATTCACCGGCCGGCCCCCCTGCCCCAGCACGCTCCAACTCGGCAATTAGTTGCGACTCAGTCAGGCGAAACAGTGCATCCCAATCGAATGTCGAGTGCAAGAGATAAAAAGCGCGTTGGAACATCGCCGTTGCGGCGCGCACGGTGTGATGCCAATACACCTCGCTGAACATGATGTAGCGGGCGAAAATCAACATTTCGGCCGCCGTTTTTCCCTTATCGGTCAGGGCCAACCCCGTGCCAGCCTCGTTCAAGCACAAACTGGCGATGAGACGCTGCTGATCGAAATGCCGGCCGTACGGCACACCGGCGTGCAAACTGTCGCGCTGCAAATAATCGAGCTTGTCGATATCGATGGGCCCGGACAACATGCTTGTTAAAATTTGCGAGCGCAAATCGCGCGGCTTTTCGGAAAGCAGCCCCACCACATCGCGCGGATTGATGTTCCACTCTTCGCGGAGCACGTCCGCAATTTGGCCTTCCAGCAAAAAGCTGTTGGCGAACATTTCATGATGCGGCACGCTGGGCAATCGCAAATCTTCAATGGGATGGCAAAACGGCCAGTGACCCAAATCGTGGAGCAGCGCGGAGACTAGAAACAGCTCGGCGTCGACCTGCGAAATCGCCTGCGTGAAACGTTCGTCGTACGATAATTGCTGCAGATATAATAGCGCCAGCCGATAAACGCCGAGTGAATGCTCGAACCGCGAGTGATGGGCCGCCGGATAGACCTGACCGACCAATCCCACCTGGCTGACTTGCGCTAGCCGACGAAATTCGGGCGTATCGATGACATGCCGCACACGTTCCGTAAGCGGCACATCTAGCTCCGGCGGAATGCGCACCAGCGATCGACGGGCGCTCAACCCGGCCAGCTCAGGAATGTCGCGAAGAGAAGACACGGAAATTTAGGAATCAGAGGTCAAGATCATAAGTAAGATTGCCCATTCAAAAACCCGTACGAAAATCCACCGAACTACAGTGCGGTCAGTCCCATTGTGATTCGCAGCAACACGCACACTCCTAAATATAGACAGTAATGGAAAAAACCGCTGCCGGGGTCTAGATCGAGAGTGGCCCAAGCGGTCGTCGACCCTAAGGCCATGGTCGGAACCAGCAAGAACAATAGGCTCCAGCCTTCCCCAGCAGACTCGGCCGGCAGCAACCAGTGCTTCAAAGCCCAGATCACTGCCCACAACATTGCATACACCACCGAGCAAACCGCGGCTCGCGCTCTCCATTCCGATCCCAAATACGGTTCCAGCTCCTGATTTCGCAAAATGGTATATCCCGCCAGGACCAACGGCGGCGCCAATATGGCGGCGCCAAACGCCAACAGCAGGACTGATGCATTCCACTCGCTGCCACGCAGCAGCCAGGCCACGCCGAAAGCCAAGACTGCGGCGCCGATGATGCCTGCCAGAATCGCCGGCTGCAATTTGGTCTCCACTCGCAGGAGCGGTTTAAAATCAGCTAATATTTTCCCATGGTGGCTGCCGTTTGCCGCTTCCGGTTCTTCGATAATAATTTCCTCAGCAGCGGCCGGAATCGTGATTGTTTCCTTGCATTTGGGACATCGCCCTTGCCGGCCGGCGTACTTCTCGCTCACCCGCAGACGAGCGCGACAATTTGGGCATACAACTAGAATTGCCATAGAACGCAACAGGAAGATAATCGGCCGTGAATGCCAATGTTCAGTGTCGGCGTCGCGCTGGACCAAGTCAAGCAGTGAACAAAGACACGCTGATTCACTGTGAATTGGGAAAACGATGGCTCTAGCTGGAATGGATATTTATTGACCGCAGCCTAGGCGGCTTCGCCGATGCTGCTCAATCATTTCAGAAGATGGCGATTGTGCCGAGACTGCGGCGCGGTTGAGACATGAAATCATGCCAGTTTTTGTTGTACCGCCGCACGGCTTGGGATACGATGGAAATATAGGCCGTTTCGCTAAACGATTCGCGGGATTATTATCCACCGGCTGGCTTAGCAACCGCTCTTAAATTCGCGGGTGAGTGCATGGCGGCGGACAATTTTTTTTTGTGCCCCAACGGGCATCGCATAAATTGGTCGGCAAACCTAGCTGGCCGAGACGCCAAATGCCCGCGCTGCGGCGTACTGCTGCGCATTCCCCAAGCCAGCGGCGCAACAGCCCAAGCGCTCGCGGGAGCGGCTGCGACAGGTCCGACTCCGGGCCTGGCGGAACAAACCGCCGTTTCCCCAAATCAAACCGACCAAAACAGCATCGCCTTTTTGTGCCCCAACGGCCATCGCTTGGTGGGGCCCGCGAGAATGCAAGGTCAGGCCGGCCAGTGCCCCCACTGCGGTGCGCGGTTTTTGGTGCCACTGCTCTCGGAAATGGAGCAAGTGGAAGAAGTCGATTTAACCGACCTGCCGGCCGAAGACGATCGTCCGCTGCAAGCGGTTGAAGATGTTCCACCGCCGGCCGGCGGCGTGCATCCGTTGTGCAAATTATTGCGAAAACTATGGGAGGAACGGGAACGCGGCGCCGTCATCGAGCTGCACCTGGAAGGGGGCATGATCCTGGTGCCCGATTGGTTCGACGACAAATTTTCCCGTCATTCGCACGGCCTGTTTGCCGCGCAGGCTGCCGACGGCACTTTGACCATGACCATCGTGGCCTGGAACAACATCGCGCGCATTGTCGTGCGCAACGTGGAAGGGCTGCCTGAGGGCATGTTTGAATGACCAATGGGGGGAGGGCGAGCTCCAGCCGAACGGAACGGCATATCGCTCAGCTACTTGTTTTCGCCCGTGCTGGGATCGCCGCCGGGCAACTTCCCTTGCTTGATCAATTCGTCATAAGTGGGCGATTTTTGATCGTTCGGATCAACGTGCATATCGGCCACTTTTTTGAGCGCTGCATCGATCTTGGTGACGTCCTTTACGTTTTTCTCATTCTCCGCTTCAAACGCCTTTGCCAGTTCCTTCCCGTAGCGATTGCGGAGCTTGCGGTCGTTGCCCGGCTCATGGCAAACCGCACATTTGGCTTCGGTGACGAGCGCGGAGAATGCCTGTCCGTCGGGGCTGTCTGGCTTTACATACATTGACCGAAACGATTTCAGATACTGCGGGCGAGATTGTGCCGAATCCGTGCACAAGCCCAAGAACGTCGAGCCAGCTACAACTATCGCGAACAGCGTCACAACAAGCTTTTTCATGCGCACTTCTCCCGATGTGAATTGAAATGGTGCAAATGAGAGATTGACGATTGAAACGTCTCGATCACCAGGCAGGTTGCCGTCTGAGGGGCGACCGCGGTGCTGCGCGGCTCGCAGCCAGCAAGCATTTTCGCGTCGTGTTTGACACTGGCAATGCCGCCGGCTGCCAAATTAGAGTGTCGTGTCCAGCAACTGTCAAGCGCGGGAATTAATCACCGCTAAAGTTTGACGTTTATGAGGTTCGCGACGACACGATAGCGTCGAGACGAACTTAGGGAGAGGGGCTAACCGTGCCTTGGCTGCCGGCTGATTTTGCTGGTGTCGATTCGGAATCGGAAGCTTTTCTTTCTTTTGATTCTTCCACCGGCGCTTTTTTCTCAGTCGATTCACTGGGAGGATTGTTGATCGTCGGCGGCGTACCCGCTGGCCCTGTGCTGGACGCAGCCGGGGCGCTTTGCGACGATTCCGGCGCTGGTGCACCCGTCGCCGGCATCGGCGTGGCGGGCGCGGCCGGCATGGCGGTATTTTCTAGCTCTTTCGCTGGTTGTTTCTCGCCGTCGTTCATCTGTGCTTTGTCTGGAGCGATCGTCGCAGGGCCTGTCGATTGCTCGACTTCTGTGGCCGGCATATGCAGTGGCGGCGGCGCGGCGTGGCCCGAGTCATGCGGCCAAAATAAATTCAGCACGCCCACCAAAATCACCAGCAGTGCGACGGGGGCCATCCACGGCAAATGCCGCTCCCAAAAATTTAGGGGCGTTTGTTCCGGCGGCACCCAGACCACGCTGGTTGTGGGCGTGACCGGCAGTCCGTGGCGCTGAGCGAAGGCCGCCAGCTCCGCCACTAGTTCCGCCGGCGATTGATATCGCTTGCCCGGCGATTTAGCCAGCATGCGCTGCATAATTTGCAGCAAATCTTCCGGCAACTCCGGCCGGAATGTTCGCGGATCGGCCGGCTCGTCGCCTTGATGCTGCAATAGCTTTTGCAGCACCGTCCCTTCTGGGAACGGAGGCCGGCCAGTCAGAATGAAATACAGTGTGCAACCCAGCGAATAAATGTCGCTGCGCACGTCGGCGCTGCGGGGATCGCGCGCCT
>DASXPQ010000045.1:0-16674 GCA_036493575.1 Pirellulales bacterium | reverse complement strand
TATGCGGCCAATGTCGAGCATATCGGAATTGTTGGCCCTGGCCGGATTACGGCGAGTTTTGGGCAAGCCGTCGGTCGAGGTGCGCCACAGCCGCCGAGTAAGGATGACCCTGCTGCTCAATCGGGCGCGAAAGGGGGCGGTCCGCCCAGCGGAATGCCGGGATCGACGTTTACGCGCGGACCGTTGCTGCTGGAGCCGATTTCGTGCAACGATGTTCGATTTGAAGACTTTACGGGCGATCATACCGGCACGTGGGCCAATCATCCGACGTACTGCACGCAGGTTGTGCTACGGAATTTGACGCTTAACAACACGTCGGACGGTTTGGATATCGATTCGTGCGACGGAGTGGTCGTGGATGGTTGCACGATTGATGCGGGGGACGATGCCATCAGCATTAAATCGGGGCGGGGCATGGATGGGGCGCGGTTGGGAAAGCCGTGCGAGAATATTTTGATTACGAATTGCACGCTATCGGATCGGCGATTTGCCTGCATTGGTTTGGGGAGCGAAATGTCGGGGGGCGTGCGCAACATGCGGGTGGAGCATTGCAAGTTTGTGCACTCGGGCCCAACGTGGTTTTCGATTTACATTAAAACGCGTCCGGGGCGAGGTGGAATTACCGAGAACATTACGTTTGATGATATTGATGTGTCTGACGCGGGAGGATTTTTGCGGATTAACACGGTGAACGGCGGCAACACGAGCACCGCGGACGATCCGGTGGAAGGCGAGGTGGGAATTCCGCTGATTAAGAATATTCGCGCTGCCAACATCCGCGTGAAGAACGTGGCGAGCCTGGTGGCGGCGTTTCAGACCAATCCGAAGAAACTGGTCGATGGCCTGACGCTGGAAAACATTACGGGTGGGTGCGGCAAGGGAATTGTTTTGGTGAACGTTGAGAATGCGGTGCTCAATGGAATTAACGTGACGGGGTATACCGGTCCGCTGCTGATGACCAACAATGTGACGGGTACGGGGTTGGAAGGGGCGGTTCCGTATTCTGGCAATGGGAAGTAAGCGGTTCTGTTTTGCAAAAGGCGTGTTTTCGCAATATATTCGTGGTTCGTAACACAAAACTGGCACTACAACATCATCACTATTAACTGATCTTATGAAAACTTTTCTTTTACTTTTTGTCGTCGCGATGTTTTCAAATTCCACGCCTGCTGAACAGGCGGACTGGAATCAGGTGCCGGAGATTTTGAAGAGGATTGTGGCGCCGGAGTTTTCGGCGCAAAAATTTGTGATTACAGAGTTTGGCGCGGTGGCCGACGGCAAGACTGACTGCACGGAGGCCATCCGCAAGGCGATTAAGGCTTGCAGTGAGGCCGGCGGTGGGCGAGTGATTGTTCCGGCGGGAGAATTTTTGACCGGCGCGATTCATTTACTGAGCGGCGTGAATTTGCACGTGGAGAAAAATGCGGTGTTGAAGTTCAGCACGGATCCGAAGGCGTATTTGCCGGCGGTGTTCACACGGTTTGAGGGGACGGAGCTGTACAATTATTCGCCGCTGATTTTTGCGCTGAACCAAGAGAACATTGCCGTGACGGGGGAGGGGACTTTGGATGGCCAGGCGGAAATGAGCAACTGGCTGGCTTATAAAAAAGAGAAGGGGGACAATGCCAAGCTGCTGAAAATGGCGGCTGACAATGTGCCGGTGGAAGAACGGCAATTTGGCGCCGGGAGCACTTTGCGGCCGGATTTCATTGAGTTTAACCGATGCAAGAATGTATTGATTGAAGGCGTTCGCATTCGCCGGTCGCCGATGTGGTGCATGCATCCGCTGATGTGCACGAACGTGACGATTCGGGGCGTGGAAGTTATTTCGCACGGATCGAATAACGACGGCTGCGATCCGGAAAGCTGCAAAGATGTGCTGATTGAAAACTGCGTGTTCGACACCGGGGACGATTGCATTGCGATCAAGTCGGGACGGAATGCCGATGGTCGGCGGATTGGGGCACCGAGTGAGAATTTAATTATCCGCAATTGCACGATGCGCGACGGTCATGCGGGCGTGGCCATTGGCAGCGAAATTTCTGGCAGTTGCCGGAATGTGTTTGTGGAAAATTGCGAGATGAGCAGCCCGAATTTGACGTGCGCGTTGCGGCTGAAATCGAACGCGGCCAGGGGCGGGGTGCTAGAAAACATTTTCATGCGCAATGTGAACGTAGGAGTGGTGAAGGATTCGGTGTTGCAGATTAATTTTCTGTATGAAGAGGGGGCGAAGGGGGATTTCAAGCCAGTAGCAAAGAACGTGGTGATGGACAACATTACGGTGGCGCACACGCCGCGGGTGCTAAATGTGCGCGGTTTTCCGGGCGCGGAGATCAGCGGCGCGAGGATTTACCATTCGACGTTTAAAGACGTTCAGAAGCCGGATGTGGTGCAGGACGCCGATGTAAAACTGGTGGATTGTACGGTGGAACCGGCGAAGTAATGTAAGTTGAGGGTTGCGCGGCAAAACGTGTGTTTTCCGGCAAGAATAGAGCCAAGCATCACAGATATCCGCAGTGTTGGTAGGTAGCGTTTGGCACGTAGCGTGACCTACACTTCTGTATGACACATAACAGCTTCAGAACCTGGCTTCGGCAGACGACCCTATCGCTTCAAGAGTACGAAGCTGATCCGCAAGAGATTGATTGCATTGCGGCGGCAACGCTGTTGGCGGAAGCGCGCCGACAAGCGGTTGAACTTTGCCTGCCCGATGTTGCAAAGCTATGCACCCGTTCCGATGCGTTGTTTCCGGTCGGACGGGCCATCAAGATTCTGACAAAGTGCCTGCAATTGCTCGATTCGCTGGATGGACCGGTGGCCGTTGTGGATACTGACGATTCGCATCGTCATTCTTTTTCCGCCCATACCCGGACTTCCCCTCCGCCTTCGACCGTGACGTGAATCACATTCGGCCGACAGCAGACCGGGCAATCTTCAACGTATTCTTGGTTTTCTCCCGCCGAGAGATCGACCGGGACGACAATTTCTTCGCCGCATGAATCGCAAATGTAGCTGGATTCGTTTTGCATGGGGTGATTCCACCTATGCCAGGCGCTGCCGCCGAGGACATGCTTGATGGTGCATTGGCACTGTGAAGCGGCTTGCGGTTTCGGCACCCCGTGGCCAAGCTGGAGTGTCGGCAGTTGGGCTTTTGGGTTTTTCGATTTCGCTGGTGGACCTACGGCCTATGAAATTTAGCCTGCTGACGTTGGTAGTATTCAAATTCATCGGCAGGGACAAGCCAGAACATGCCGGCACGTGCGACATCGGTAATTACCACCATGCCGTCCGGTTCAATATATCCATTCTGATAATGGCGGACCGGCAGAGGGACGTGGCACTGCGTGCGCGGAGTGCTGTAGGGCTCAAAACGCCCGTCGTGGGAAATGATGGCAAAGGCTTTTGAAAATAGCATCGCAAGGTTCCAGAAAGTAAACGAAGTATGATGTTGGATTGTATGCAAGCGGAGCGATTGGCGGCGCCGTTGCCAAGACGCTGGACTATTTCGCATCAGGACACTATCCACTTTAGGGCGCCAGTGCGAAACGGTAAACTAGTAGACCATTAACCGACGCATAGATTAAGGGGCCCGATTCGTGGCAAAGCCTTACAAGAAATCAATTTATCTGAGCGGCTCGCAACGCGAAAGCGCTTGGCGAGTTAGGCGAGAATCTTCGCGGTAGGCGATACGTTGTGCGAGAAATTTCACACTTACTGCTGACTAATTAAAGATGGCGGATCACCGTTTCTGTTTGTTCTCAGACGGATACTGCTTTCGAGAACAGATTGATTACGACAACGCCTATGAGGATTAGTCCGATGCCGATGATTGCGGGTATGTCGAGGGACTGTTTCAGCCAGAGGCAGCCGGCGATGGTGACTAATACAATTCCGGCGCCGGACCAGATTGCGTAAACAATGCCGACCGGCATTGTTTGGACGATGATGCTGAGCAGATAAAATGCCACTGCGTAGCCCACTGCTACGAGCACCGTGGGCCACGGCCGGGTAAGGCCGTGCGTGCTTTTGAGCGTGGTGGTGGCAATTGTCTCGCCGACGATGGCGATGCAGAGGTAGATGTAGTTCGTCACGCTGATTTCTCCTGGTACGTGCGGTTCATAACCATGTATTTGGACCGCTGGGCGGTTGATGTAGCGCCCGGAAGGTGACCATGGTGCATGAATTGCGGCTTGGCAATTTGAGCGAAAATACTTATCTTATAAAAAACCCGCCCGGCAAGCCGCATTAAGGATTTGCAGATTTTAGTAGACATCTGCTGTCTTTGCGTCCATCGCACGGCTTGCAAAATCCCGCCGACCCAATCTTACATAGCAACACGGAGGTCGCTTCATGCCCGTTCCGCTGGATCGTCTTGTAAACTCGCTTTCGCGCACCGGGATGACACGTTTCTTTCTGAATCTGTTCGACGAATTTCCGGACTTGTTGATGAAGGATATGACTGTTGAAGCCGTGCGCCCAGGCAGAGTGATCAAAATTGCCGGGCGGTGGGTAACCAACTTCGGCTCCGACAGTTTTTTGGGTCTCGATGAGGATCGGCGAGTTCAAAAGGCGATTAAGCGCGGCACACGAATTTGGGGCACTCATAATGGCACCTCGCGGGCGTTTTCCAAAGTGTTGCCGCAATTAGAAGCCGAGAAGAGAATTGCGGCGTGGATGGGGACCGAGGCGTCGCTGATTTATCCGTCGGTGTCGCTGGCAAATATGGGAGCACTGCCCGCCTTGGTTACGCGCAGCGATGTGATTGTGGCGGATCAATTCGCACACAACTCGATTGATGAAGGGACAAAGATTGCCAAGGCGAGAGGAGTGCGGACCGCCAAGTTTGCGCACAATAGCGCTGCTGATCTGGCGAAGGTGCTTAACGAATTGCGTCCTTACCGGCATGCGGTGATTGCCATCGACGGGGTATATAGCATGAGCGGCGATTTACCGCCGCTGCGCGAATTTCAGTCCGTCGCTTTGCGAAACGATGCGGTGCTGTATGTGGACGATGCCCATGGATCGGGCGTGTTAGGAAAACGAGGCCGAGGAACGGTGCGCGATGCTTTGGGAAATTATGAGAATACTATTGTTGTGGGTTCACTATCGAAAGGGTTCTCCTGTCTGGGAGGATTCATCGCTTGTTCGGCGGCTGCTCAGGAAGTGCTTAAACTGCGCTCCAGCCCGATTATTTTTGGCGGGCCGGTTCCGCCGCCCTACCTAGAAGCGATTTGCACCGTGATCAGCATTCTGAACTCCCCGGGCTATGAAGATTTGCGTGCGCAGTTGGACGCGAACGTGCGCCATTTAAGAGAGGGGATGGATGAACTTGGTTTGGTGGCGATTGGCGGATTAGTTCCGATTGTTTCGGTGCTGGTAGGTTCGGACGAAAACACTATGGCGGCAGGTCGGTTCCTGTTCGAGCGCGGCCATTATGTACAGTCGGTCATTTTCCCGGCAGTACCGCACGGGGCTGGGGTATTGCGAATTCAAATCAACGCGAACCATTCACTGTCTGCGATCGATGGTTTGCTGGCTTCGTTGGCAGAATTACAACAGGAAATGCCGCTGCCTAACGCGGACGACAGCGATGTGATACCCATGCCTGACATGCCGGCAGAGATCGAAGTGGAATCGATTGTGGCCTAGCCACGCAAGCGGGCAATCTGCACGAGTGAACCTGTGTCGGACGCAGCGACGGGGGTGGCACGGACCGGCGTGCACAAGGTTGCGGACGGAATAGCCATCTCAAGAGCGGACGGAGTGTCAACTACTTCGCTTTTGATGCGTTCTCGACATCCTGAGGTGAGCAGGGCTCGCACTATTTTGGAACTTTCGGCCGATTGAAGAGGCTGCAATTCCCACAATGCAACGAAACAACACGGATCCGGTGTGAACGAAAAGCCCGCCAACAGCCAGCCGTCGATCTTTGATGATGGCGATGCGTACGACCTAGTGCTCAAAGACATCCCGTATGGGCTCGATTTCTACGTCGCTTTGGCACGCGAAGCAAAAGGCCCGGTACTGGACATCGCCTGCGGCACGGGCCGGATTCTGTTGCCGTGTCTGCAAGCCGGCGTCGATATCGAGGGGCTGGACTTGTTCGAGCCGATGCTGAAGACGCTGCGCGCAAAGGCGGCCACTCTGAGTCTGTCGCCACGTCTCCATCAGGCCGATATGAGCGACTTTTCCCTGCCGCGCTCTTATGCGTTGATAATGATTCCGTTCAACGCCTTTATTCACAATATGACTCAAGAGGCACAAATTCACTGCCTGCAACGTTGCCGCGAACACCTGTTACCCGGCAGCCAATTGGCGTTTGACACGTTTTTTCCGTCACTGGATATTGTTGGCGCGCCGCAGAACACACGCGTTCTGGAGGGGGAGTTTCCGCATCCGCAGACTGGTCTGCCGATGCGAATGTACGACACGCGCAGCTTTGACCGTGTCGCGCAGACGCAACACTCACTTAATGAAATCGAGTTGCTGGCCGCCGATGGCAGCATTCGGAACGTTCATCGCTCTGAAGTCTGCTCTCGGTATATCTATAAGCACGAAATGGAACTGCTACTGCGCATCACGGGCTTCGCGCGATGGGAAATCTACGGCGACTTCGATCGCCGCTCACTTATGCGAGAGAACGAAGCGATGGTGGTCACGGCTTGGAACACATGAACCGTCAATCAGCAGCGCTTCTAGTTTGGATAAGTGTTTGCCTTGGTCCGAAAACTTGGTCTCCCGCCAAAACTAGCTAATCCCGCGGTGCGTCGGCAAAAAATCTTGTTGGCATAAGGACTTGCGCATTCGAAAACGGATGGTGATCGCGTGAAAATGTGCCGGAAAAGGCGGATTTTTGGTCCCCGCCATACCGAAAAAATTAGAGGCTCCTTGTCTTGTCTTACCGACGAAGTCGATTCTCAGCTGCGAGCTAGCTATTTTGGAAGTTCTTCACGGATGAAAAGCATGCTTCAAGCAGTTCGCGAATTCTTTCGCAGTAAGCCCGTGACCAACCCGACCACCCGCTTTATTGTGGTCAGCCTGCCGCGCACCGGCACGCACATGCTGCGCACCTTGCTGAATCAGCATCCGAACATTCGCACTGAAACCGAGCTTTTCAATGAGACCTCGCAGCACTGCCGTAAGTGGAGCAGGAAGTCGGCGCCGTGGGTGCTGGAAAATGTCGCGTGGCGCGAGGGCCCTCAGCAAATTCGCGGCTGCATGGTCCATTTGTGTCACGGCAACACCTGGGGCGTGTGGCAACATTTGATGAGCCGAAGCGACGTGCGCTACCTGTGCCTACGGCGATTTAATTTGCTCGAGCAGTATCTCAGTTTCCAACAGGCGCTGGTGCACCAGCACTGGCAGACCTATCGCCACGAATCGCGCCCGTCGGTGCAAGCCATGTCGTTTAAGCCGCAACAAGCAGAGCAATACTTCCAGGAGATGGAAGCCTATTGGCAATTTTTTGCGGAGGCCTTCTCCAACCGGCCGAATTGCACTGTGTGGTACGAGGACTTATGCCGCGAAACCGAAACCGTCTCGCAGCAGGCTCAGGTATTTCTTGGAGCTACTCCCATTTCTGGTTTCGAGCCGGACACCGTCAAAGTCGGCCGGCCCGCGAGCGAGTTGATTAGCAACTACGACGAGCTGCGCGAATACTTCTCGGGCACTTCGTACCGTGCCTTCTTCGCCGACGAAGACTCGCTTCCGCGCCGATTGGCCGGCTGATATTCGGTCACAGTCGAGTTGGAGTAACCTGGACTAACTGTGCATTTTTTGTGCACTAAGGGTTCGCTTTTTGAAGTCGCTGGGTGTAACATGGGTGGCTTGCGCTAGTTTGCGTTCCCCTCTTCTTGAACTCAAGTCCCGAAACTGCTCGATGAGTGTTGATTTACCTGTTTGTTCCGCACCTTTGGCAACGTTAGAAGATGCGCAGGGACAGAGCGGTTTGCATCCAGTGGGAACGCGACCGGCGCGGATGCTAACTGGATATGCCGTTAGCATTGTGCTGATTCATGTTTTGAGTTTGCTGATTTTTGTGCCGTGGCTGTTCAGTTGGACCGGCGTGGTGCTGCTGGTGGCGGGCCATTATGTATTTGGCATGTTGGGGATGACGCTGTGTTATCACCGGCTGCTGACGCATAAGGGATTTACTTGCCCCAAATGGCTGGAGCATTTTTTGGCGGTGCTTGGTGTTTGCTGTTTGCAGGATTCTCCGGCGCGATGGGTAGCGGTGCATCGCAAGCATCATCAACACTCGGATGAGCAACCCGATCCGCATAGTCCGCTGGTGGCGTTTTTGTGGGGGCATTTGGGTTGGCTGATGATTGAAAATCGCGACTTGAGCAAAGCCTCGTTTTACGACCATTACGCCCGCGACATTTTGCGAGACCCGTTTTATTTTTGGCTGGAGCGCAAGCTAATGTGGCTGTGGGTGTACGTTGCGCACGCCGCACTATTCTTTTTGGCCGGCTTGGCGATTGGCTGGGCAACGACGGGGCGATATTTGGGCGGAGTGCAGTTTGGCGCGAGTCTATTGGTATGGGGCGTTTTCGCGCGAACGGTTTTGGTGTGGCATGTGACGTGGTCGGTGAATTCGTTGACGCACCTGTGGGGCTACCGAAACTATAGGACCGACGATAACAGCCGCAATAATTGGCTGGTGGGTCTAATCGCGCATGGCGAAGGATGGCACAACAATCATCACGCTGACCAAGCGTCGACGGCGCATGGGCACCGGTGGTGGGAGCTGGACGTCACGTACTTGACGATTTGCTTGCTGGAAGCGGTGGGCCTCGCGAAGAACGTGGTACGTCCAAAGGCGTGAGTGCGAAGACTCTTAGCCCACCAAGGCACCGGAGGCGCTGTCGTGGGTGAGAGCAGCCTGGGTGGCGTCGGAAGCGCCGCGGGTGCCGTTCCCATCGTGGCTAGTGTTCGAGCCTGGGCTGTGGCTGCGGATGGTTGCGTCGGCATCGGCGCGGACGGTTCCTGGTGAGCCTGCTAGATTTCCATCGCGACTGACACCGCCGTTGGTTTGCCACCACCGAGCGGCATCTTCACGGGTCCACTTACCATGCGAAGTGGTGGCGAACAGAGCGGCCGATAGCTCGGCGACATTGGGGAAACGATCGGCAGGTTTTTTCTGGAGGCACTTGAGGACGATGGCTTCCAAATCGGCCGGAATGCCCGTTTCAAGTTGCGACGGCGGTGTGACCGCCTTTTGGGCGTGGGCGAGCAGCACCTTCACGGCGTTCGTTTCTTCAAATGGCGGATGACCGGTGAGCATGTAATAGGCGACACAGCCGAGGGCATAAATATCGCTGCGGGCATCGGCGGAAGCATCGCCTGTGGCTTGCTCCGGTGACATGAACAGAGGTGAGCCGGTGATGGCACCTTGCTGCGTGAGTGTGATATCGCCGGCGGCAATGAGCGGCTTGGCCAGACCGAAATCGAGCAGCTTAGCGACGTCGTATACGCCGCCACGTTCGGCGGCGAAAATATTGCCGGGCTTGATGTCGCGATGGATCAGGCCCAGGCTGTGGGCTTCGCCCAGCGCTTCGCACACCTGTTCCAACAATGACACGACGCGAGCCGGGGACATGGAGCCGTGTTGTTCCACCAGTTCCGCCAGGCTTTTGCCGGGGAGATATTCCATGACGTAGTAAAATGTGCCGTCTTCGGTGTGACCGTAGTCAAAGATTTCGACGCTGTTCCAGTGCGTGAGTTTGGCGGTGGCTTGCACTTCGCGGTGAAAGCGGGCCAGGGCAGTGGGGTCGGTCGCGGCGCCCGGCTTAATGAGCTTGATGGCGACGGGCCGCTTCATCAGTTGATGTTCGGCCAGATGCACTTCGCCCATGCCGCCGGCGCCCAATAATCGCCGCAGGCGATACTGGCCGAGTTGACGCGCTTCGAACGCTTCGCGGCGCAGGCGGTTAATGGTATGCACACCCCAGGTGCCGATGAACGCGGACAGCGTCATCGTCATGAAAACCGTGGAGATGTTGTACGTTGTGGCTACTTGAGAATAGCCGGGCAGTGCAAAAAATATCGCCACAACGCAAAGCACCGTTGGCGCCACGGCAAACAGGCCGAGAATCCAGGCGGCGCGCTTCCAGGTGTTAGGGATGTACAGAGAGTAAGTCAAAATCAGCAGCATCCACGGGGCCGTGATGCCGATCAGAAACGGCACTCCAGCGATTACTGCCAGCCATTGCATGGCGAGGAAGTAAAGGACCGGTACGCCAAAGATGACAAGTTCGGCGATGCGCAGCGTGGTGAGAGGAAAGGTGCACTTCTGACACAAACGGCCACCGACCATGAACAAGGTGAGCGTGGTTAGCCCATGAAAAATCAGCAGGCCCAATTCTGTCGCGCTTGAATAATTAGTTAGAAAAAGTTGTCGCAAGAAAAATACGCCGAAGCCGGTGCCCAACATGAGTGCCGCAATGCGCAGACGTCCGCGCAAAAGCGAGCGGGTTTCTTTGGACATGTGCGGGCTGCTGCCCTCGCACATGGCGATTTGGCAACAGTGGCCGTCGGGATGCGAATGGTCGGCGGAGCCCAACTGCGGTAGTTGGGCATTTAACACGGTGGGATGGTGGGAGGAATTGGAGGACATCCAAAGGCCCTTGTCCGAGTGAGAATCGATCTTCAATCTATCGTATGCAATCCGTTACGGGCGGACCTTAATCATACCCAGGGGGGACAAAATTGGCGACTGGACGTAAGTATTAGAGAGTACAGGGCTTCGACAATTGGCGTTTTTAAGGCGGCCAATTCCGTATGGGCCCCCAATTGCCGAGATTGCCGATAGGACACTTTTTAGATACCAGGCAGCCGCTATGGTTACAGCGGATTTTAAGCCGCACGACGGCGGGGGGCGGCGGCCGCGGCAAGGCGATCCAATTCGCTGCGGAGCAGCGGTTTGAACTGCGTCTGATTGCCAGATATTTCTTCGCGCAGAACGAGGGCTTGAGATGACAGCAAGCGATGAAGATAGAACCAGGCTGGCGAAAGAGACTCTGCCTGATGTGATGCGGAAATGACCACCAATTCTATACCGTGCAAAGTATTGGCAGCTCGGGAAAGCGCTTCGTACGGGTCGCCGGGAAACAGATTAATGCGGGCGGCGGTGGGGCGGAGGAACTGATGCGCCTGTTTCAGCGAGAGTCCTGGGGTGCCGGTAGGGCGAGAATCGAAGCGATCGATGCCGGCAAAGTCGACGGGGTTGGCGGGCTGGTAGCGCTGTGCTAACGAGATCATTCGTAGTGGGCGGAGGGCGTCGGCAACGCCTAACAGCATTAGCTTGCGCGGTTTGTGCTTGCGGATGAGGCGATAGATGACGCGGTCGCCTTTTGGGCGAGCCAACCAACACCACCAAAATGCATTTAGGCCAGTAGCCGCAGACACCGGTGCCCTCCCTGGCAGATGATCGGCGCAGAAACTCCCCTTTCAGAGTTTCGGCTACCAGTGCCAGCAAGCTTCAGTGCAGCTTTTAGTGAAGATTTGGGGCACCGCGAGCAGACAAGCTTTCCACGCCGGGGATTACTTGGTGGCGACTGGCTTGCGCGAAGCCGGTTTAGCGGCGACCGGCTTAGTTGCATCGGGCTTGGTGGCGGCCGGTTTTTTCACGATCGAACGGTAATAATCGATCGACTGGCGGAGGCCTTCTTCGAAATCGACTTGCGGGTGGTACTTCAAATGTTTGATGGCCTCGCTGATATCCGCCAAACTTTCGCGCACATCGCCGGGACGTTCTTTGTCGTGTTTGGGTTTTACGTTAACGTCCAGCAACTTACTCAGGTTTGAAAGCAAATCGAGCAAGGTAACTTTGCGGCCGGTGCCGATGTTGAACACGCGGCCCGAAACTTGATCTTTGGCCGCTTCGGCGGCGCGGAGGTTGGCAGCGACGACGTCGGTGACAAAGACGAAATCGCGAGATTGATTGCCGTCGCCGAAAATGACCGGCGGCTTGCCGGCCAGCAGCAGCGTGATGAATTTTGGAATGACGGCCGAGTATTCGCTCTCGGGATCCTGGCGGGGGCCGAAGACGTTGAAGTAGCGGAGCGAGACGGTTTCGACTTCGCTGACCGCGGCGAAAGACTGGCAGTACAGCTCGCCGGCGAGCTTGGCGGCGGCGTAGGGGGAGATGGCGGAAGGCAAATCGGTTTCTTGTTTCGTGGGTTTCGGTGAATTGCCGTAGGCACTGCTGGACGCGGAATAGACCATGCGGTGAACACCGGCTTTGCGGCAGGCATCCAGGAGCGTGAGTGTGGCGGTGGCACAGGCGGCGTGCGTTTCCTGAGGCTTGGCGACGCTGCGCGGCACCGACGCAATGGCGGCCACGTGGAACACGCAATCCATTCCGGAAACGGCGCGGGCGACGGTGACGGGGTCGGTTAGATCGGCTTCGAGAAAATCAATTTTGTTGCGGGATTGCTCCAGGTTTTCCAGCCGGCCTGTGGAAAGATTATCGAGGACGCGAACCTGCAGGCCGCGTTCGACGAGAGCATCAACCAAGTGTGAACCGATAAAGCCAGCGCCCCCGGTAACGAGAACTTTACGCATATGTGTCGAGGAAGTGTGGTGTCGGGTAGTTTGAGGAATGGCATCTTGCCGCAAGAATTCTACCTTACCAGGGTAGCAAAAGGCCAGTCGCTGGGCCGCGCATTCGTCGAAAAATCGAGCGTTTTTGGCGCGATGTGATCGATTCTGCGAGGGGATATTGATCGATCAACAACGGGAGCGGCCGCCGGACAGTGTGATCGGCGGGAGCGAGATGGTTACAACTTGAAATGGAAGGTGCGTTGGAGAAATCGCCAGAGCCGCCAACCGAGCGAGTGCCAAGGGCCATCGATTTTTGCCTGGCCCTTCAGGCCGGTGAGTGCGTCGTCCATGTCGTCTAAAGGAGCGCGGGCTTCGTAGACGATGCCGGCGGGACGCAGAACGCCGCTTTCGTCGGGTTTGGTCTCAATGCTGCCGCCGCTTTTATTGGCGAGCGCTTTGGGAACCACTTTCATCGGGTCGTTGGAAATTTCAGTAATTTCGCTATGAAAGGTATCGCCCGGCAATTCGTCGAGTTTGATCTTCAAGTGCTGACCGGGGAAAACTTGATCGATGTCGGATTGATCAACCACGAGGACGGCGTCGAATTTTCCCGGATCGCCGATTCTGCAGAACAAGGTGGTGGCTTTGAGCGTGGCGCCCAAGTTTTGTTTTTCGAGCGGAGTGCCGTGCCAAGTGGATAGGCGGCCATCGGCACTGGGATGATACGGTACGGTGGGTGGCGGAATAACGACGCCGGCACGACCTGCCACGAGATGCAGGCGCTGCGTTTCGATTTGTTTTTTGCTGAGCTCATCTTCGATCGCCGTCAAGGATTTTTGGACTTCCGGGATGGCGGTGGCGGCTCGGGAATCTTCGTGGCGCTCTGAGCGCAGGCCCTGCAATTGTGCGCGGAGTTGATTGCGCCGAGTTTCCAGATCGGCGACGGCCATTTTCAGCTCGGAGCTTGTCAGATCGGCCAGGGGCGCGCCGGCTTGCACCGTGTCGCCGGGCTTCACGTGCAGCGCGTCCAGTTGACCGGCGACGTCGATATAAACCGGATCGGCGTGGCGCGGCTCGACCGACAACATGCAAGACACATGGTAGGGAAGCGGTAAGAACACAACGGCGGCTAGCAGTGCCGCGACGATGCCCAGGGTGATATAAAAACGCGGCTTTTTCACTTCTTGAACCCTTCCCGGTACATAAAAGAATTTGCCCACGCTCCATAACGGCCGACCGATGAGGCTGGCGATGGAGGCCACGGCGATAATTTGGCCGAGAACTTGCAAGCGATATGGCTGGAAGACCTTGAACAGGAAAAACAAAATGGAAAACATGACAAACCAGCTGTAGAGCGAGGCAGCCACCGAATACAGCATGAACCAGAATTGGTTGCGTGTGGGCAAGAACGGGTCTTCCGGCTGTTCCAGCCCAAGGCACCATTCGCCCAGCTTGCGGTTGAGAATCGACGTAGCCTTTTGACGGAGATTGGGAATCTCCATCAGGTCGGACAGAATGTAATAACCGTCGTACCGCAACAGCGGGTTGCCATTAAACACAACGGTGCTGACGGAACAAACGAACATAGTGCTTAAGGCGACGTTGTTCAAAAGGCCGGGCTCACTGAACCACCAGATGAAAGTGGCGACCGAGGCGATGCAGCATTCGACGTACATACCGGCGGCGCCGATGAACGCCCGGTGCCATTTATTCGGCAGCATCCAGGAATCGGAAACATTGCAATACAGACAGGGCGTAAGGACGAGGAACATGACGCCGAGCTCGTGACATTCGCCGCCGAAGTGTTTGCAGGACATTCCGTGGCCGAACTCGTGCAAGATTTTGGTGAAGACCATAGCGGCGCCCAAGATCCACCAATTCTGAGGTCCAAAGAACTGATGAAAGCCGGGCAGCTTGGCGCGGAAGGTGTCGAATTGGACGAGGACCAACGAGAGGGCGGACGCCAACAATATTAAACAAAAAATGGCGGCGGTCTTGGTGAAGAACCAACCAATTTTGGGATACAACCAGTTGAACAAGCGTTCCGGATCGATGCCTTTGAAGCGGATGGCCAACAGGTTGGAAACGGCGCCCCAGAATTCGCGTTTTTTGCGTTCCCAGCGAAGCTTGATCAGTTGTTTTCCTTGCCCTGGCACGCTGGCAATGACTAAGGCGCTTTGGTGCAACATGCCGATCAGGCGACCCAATTCCTCGAGCGTGATTTTTTGCGGGGCAAAGTCTTTTTCGAATCTCTCGCGCAGATCATCCAGGCTGGTGCGGCCGTCGAGCCAGTTGAGCAAGGCGAATTCTTCCTCCTGAAAGCGGAAGTAATTCAAACCGACCGGATCTTTCACGATCCAGTACTGCCGGCCCTGATAGCGCTGCTTAGTAACTTGCAGATCGGGCCGTTTACGGATGGCCAGCGGACGTGCGGAACTGGAAACCAGGCTGTCGGCAAGAGTGGGCATGCGTAGCGGCGAAATGACGAATGTCTAGATTTCACTCGTCGTTAGTCGATGCGATGGGGGTCATTTCAATTGAATGGTCATGGAAGCGGAAAGCCCAGGACGAAGCAGCCATTGGCCATTTTCTTTTCGGTTGTCGACTTCGGCCCGCACTTCATATTCATGTTCGCCTTGGACTTCCGGATCGACAAACACCACCTTACCTGGGAATTGCACCTTGCGGCCATTGGCGAGGACAGCTTCGACGATGACTGGCTTGTCGACGACTTCGCCGGGGCTGTAATAATCTTTGTCCAAATAGCCAGCGACGCGCAGACGATCCATGCGAATGAGCCGCACGACGGTATCGCCGGGTTTCACCCATTCGCCCAAATGGGCGTAGATTTTTTGAACGACGCCATCAATGGGCGCGTTGATTTGGCGGCGGTGAATTGATTCGTCGGCCAGCTCGACTTCGGCCTGTTTGGCGTCGGAGGTAAAACCATCGACGAGATGCTGCTTGCGGGCTTGCTCGATAGCTAGGTCGGCCTTTTTCCAAGCGAATTCTTTTTCCTTCATTTCGACGTCGGAGACTGAGCCGGGTGCCTTGGAATTGGCCAACTGGCTTTTTTGGAAATCGTATTTGGCGACTTCGGCGGCGGCGGTAGCGAAGCGGACATCAATATCGCTCTTGGATTTTTCCTGCGCGCCGCTAAATTCCGCGAAGGCATTTTTTCTTTGCTTTTGCGCTTGCATATCGTCAATTTGTGCCATCAGGCCGTTGAGCGGTATTTGTTCGCCTTCGCGGACGCCAAGCTTCATAATGACGCCGGCTTCTTGGGCCGGCACTTGGGCTTCTTCGTCGAGTTTGACTTCGCAGTGCTCGACTTTGATGGTTCCAGCCTGGGCACCGCTTGGCGGCGGTAGGGAATTGGCGGCGGTTGTCATTGCCGGCAGCCGCTGGGCCAACGCAAAGCAGGCCAGACTCAAGCAAACCACCAGGGCGAGAATAAATTTTCGCATCATCACGCTCCTATGAACTGCCCGGGCTTGAGAGGCAAATCGCTCGGATTCTTATTCATCAGGACCGGGCGATTTGCGATTTTAAACTTGCTACAAGCGGAACAGGATTTTCGATTGGATGAACTCTAATACGTCGTGGAACCAGGCATAGCCCAAACTACGGCGGCCACAATCGATTTTGGCTGAAACGCCGGCGCCTTTGGTGATCAGCTCGGGATTCAGATCGGCTTTATTGATGGCTACGCGGACCTTCACGGTGTTGCCCTCTTCGCCTTGGACTTCGGCGGCCTGCTGAATTTCCTCGATCGTGCCGTGCAGCCATTGGCCGGCGTTGCCCTGCAGCATGTAGGTGACGTCGAGATCTTTTTTGTTCAGATCTCTTTGGGCGCGTTTGATGTGGCCCATGCGGTCTTCGGGCATGAGCACTTCCAACTCCCAATCTTTGGTAGGATCGATAACGGTCATTAGAACCTGGCCGACTTCAATGGGACGATTCCTGAGCAAGTCTTCCAACTTGAAGGTGACGATCTTGCCGTCGATGGGGCTGCGGACGATAAGTTTTTGTTTATCAGCTTGCAGTAGTTTCAGATGCTCGGCGTAGCCTTCGTGCTCGGCATAGGCGACGCGTAGATCGGCGGCATTTTTTTCGCGCTCGGCGGCG
>DASXPQ010000044.1:0-2093 GCA_036493575.1 Pirellulales bacterium | reverse complement strand
CACGGCTGTGCCTCCAAAATTGCGATCCGTACCGACTCGGTATGGTCGCGGTTCTGGTTACAGCCGCACCGTCACATCGACGGGAGACACGTAAGTCGTGTCTTCGGCTAACTTAGGATTTGAATCGGGGCGAAAGGATTCGAACCTTCGGCCTCTTGGTCCCAAACCAAGCGCTCTAGCCAGGCTGAGCTACGCCCCGGGAATAATGCATCTTAAAGGCATGGCAAGAAAATCGCAATAGTGTGATAGTGTACAAATGAACACTTCTGCAAATGTTATGAGCTGGTCCATCTCGGGCCAGCTTGTTTTGCGCCCGCGTCGGACTATAGTGAATGCCGCGTTTTTCCTACGGCAGGTTCACTCGCATGCCCCCATTACAAAAGCACGGCATTATCACCGGTGCGGCATCGGGCATTGGCCGTGCGCTGTCGATTCTTATTGCCCGCGAAGGGTGGCGGCTGGCGCTGGTTGATCTCAACGCGGAAGGGCTGGCAGAGACCAAAACGCTTGTCGAAAAGGCGGGCGGGGCGGCGGAGTGCTTTGTTCAGGATGTCGGCGATCGCGCGGCCTGGCGAACGTTGCATGCCGATCTCGCCCAGCGCTGGCCGCAGCTTGATCTACTGGTCAACAACGCAGGTATCGCTGCCGCCGGTGAAACGGAACTGTTCACCGATGATGATTGGTCTGCGGTTTTTCAAACCAACTGGTGGGGCGTGTTGTATGGCTGCCATGAGTTCATCTCCTGGCTGAAGCAGAATCCGGCTGGCGCCAATATTTTGAACGTTTCGTCGTTGGCCGCGTTCACTTCTGTCCCCTTGACCGGCGCTTACTGTACGTCGAAGGCGGCGGTTGTCTCACTAACCGAAACGCTCTATGGCGAATTAAAGCCGCACAAAATTGGCGCTACCGTATGCTGCCCCGGCTTCGTGCCCACCAATATCATGAAGGGCGGCCGATTTCAAAACGAACAGCTTCGCCGTGACGGAGAATACTGGTTGACGTGGAGTAACCTCACTGCCGAGTTTGTGGCGGAGCAAGCCTGGCGTGGAGTACGGAAACGTAAGCTGTATGTTATCACTGGTGCGCGGGCTCGCGTGTGCGTCCGCGCCAAACGGTATATTCCGCGCTTCTTTCATTGGGCGCTGGCATTTTTTTACTCGCGATATGCCGCCGCCAAGCAAAAAGCTGCTGCCATCGCTCCCGCCGAGCCAGTTACGACGCCAGCTGGTCCAGGTGCAGCATGAACCGCGTGGCAAATCGGCGGGCTTTAGTAGCGGTATAGCGTAACGCGCTGCATCGTCCAGTTGCCGTCGTAGAGGTGCACATGTCGGCCTTGGTGCGTTTCGTCTCCGTCGAGCCAACGGCCGCCGACCCAGGAGCCATCTTTTGCGAAGTGGCCTTCTTGCACCCGATCGATTCCGATTTTATCTTTGCTGTCTACCGGCGCGAAAGTAACAATCACACCCATACCGGCGATCAGAAATTCATCCTTGCCCAATTGCAAAATCATTGCTGACCCGAAGGGACCAAGGCGTCATCAGCAGTATTTGTTTAAGGTACTGGAGGATCGTGACCACCAAAGACAACTATCAATAATGCTCCAAAATAACAGACTCGCCCCCTGAAAACTATAAAAACCGCAAATGACATTTGTGGAATTTGTCGCCGAACAGCTTTGTAAGCGGTGCGGTTGTCTAGCTACATCAGGGCAGAGCGGTTGATTTGACCGCGCTGCGCAGGGCTAGGAATCTCCAGACGCTTTCGATCAACGATGGTCTGCGCTAGCCGGAGACAAAAACTTGCCGTTGGCGGGCCGATACGATTGACTTGCGCTGGATTCGAAAGCTGCGGTCTGGCAACGATCCGTCATTTCGCGGGGAATTGCTGACTGCGCGGCAGGTGTTACATCGTCTTCAAAGGTACCCATCCAGCGGTCCCAGAGGTTGAAAAAAGAGCCGTAGTTCACGTGCACATTGGTGTGATGCGCGTCATGATGCGTGACCGTGTTAAAGAACTTGAAAAACCAATTTTGCGAGACCGGTTTGGGAACGATTTCGTAGCCAGTATGTCCGGCAGTGTTGACCAGTGTGTCG
>DASXPQ010000043.1:0-4212 GCA_036493575.1 Pirellulales bacterium | reverse complement strand
TCTGCGGTCCGCGGGCAAGAACCATCATCGGCAATGACGATTTCAAAACGCCTATATGTCTGTGCCGCGTAGCCCCAAATGACTTTGGAAAGCCATTCCGGCGAATCATACGTCGACAAAATTACTGAAACGTACATGAATTTCAGCGAGCCGAGTTGTAAAAAAATGATCGCTGGGCTACTGAATGAATACAAACGACGGTCACCACTGATAAACCATGTCGATGCCAAACGTTAATTGGCTGTTTCGCGTGCCGGCGTCATACGGACTGGTTACTGAAACCGCCGAATTCTGATTCGGCTGGCCGTTGTACCAATCCCAGCGGATCTCCGGACGAACCGCCAGGTTGCCGTTGGGTTTGTAATTCAAACCGGCGGTGATTTCGTAAAAGTCGCCTGGAAAACTGGCGCCATCAATAGCGTTGCCCGGCCGTAGGCCGGTGACCACAAACCCGTCGTCGTCGCGGAACCATTCGGCCCGCAAGCCGGCGGTCCAACAACAATTCAATTTGTAGAACAGGTACTGATTGATACCGAACCATTGGGCGCCGCCGCCGCGCGGTGTTTGAGCATTGTTTTGCTCGCCCAAATCATGCTGCAGGACGTAGGTAAAACGATCGGTGAAATTGCGCGACCACACCAGACTGTACAAGGTGCGGCTGGCAAACGGTCCGACGCCGGGTTGGTTCGACTCGCTATCGTCGCCGGTGATAATGGAAAACCCAAGGCTGCCCCAGTCTTGGTCGGCATAAGTAACACCGCCCAACCAGGCAGCGCGGTCGTTGGTATCAAAAGTATTCCAGCCAGCCACCAAGCCACCAGCCCAGGTCCAATTTCCCATCGGCTTGGTCGCCAAAAAGCCGGTATAAGTAAACGGCTCACCGTACTGCATGACATAGGCATGGCTGTAAAAAAAGTTGCCGACGGCGGGCACAACTTCGTAACCAAGAATAGTGAAGAAGTGTCCCCATTTGATTTTCAAATCGTTGTAATCGGTTTCCACATACAGCTGCGGCATCGCGAAGCCGTACAGCGACCGCGAATCGGTATTCCAGCGCGGCACGTTGCCGTTGGGGGTGCCATCCAAACCAGCAGCAGTGGTAAAGAAGAAATCGCTGCCAAAGAAGTAGTCGACATGGCCGCCGACGAACCAACCGCAGTTGTCGCAGGGCGCGCTACTATCGAATGACAGCCAAATTTGATTGGCTTGGCCTTCGCCGTTACGGTCGGGGAAGGTCAACGGACCATTGAAGTTGTCGGCGGTGTTGCGGCCGTTGCCCATGATACCCAGGTCGAACCAGCCAGTGAGGGTCGTATTGCGATTTTGCGAACAGCAACAATCGCCGCTTCGGCAGGGATCGTAGCCGTAACAGTCCGACATGATGCACGTATGTCCCTCTGATCCACAACCGCATGAACCGCATCCACACTGACCGCACGTACTTGGATCGCACCGGTACCAATCGCAACCCCAGGGCCAGGCAAAGTCACCCCGGGACTCGCAGCTGCAATCAGCGCAGCCGCAGGAACTGCGGCCACACGAACCACATCCATGTGAATCGCAGTCGCAAGATTTACAACCGCACGAGCCGCATCCACACGAGCCGCGATCGCATGATTTGCAACCGCAGGAGCTGCAATCACACGGCGAGGAATCGCAGGCACCGCAGTTGCAAGAATTGCAACTTTCCGATGTGCAGCCGGACGAGCTATGTTCGCAGGAACTGCAACTGCCTGTATTACTACAGGACTCGGTATCACTGCAGGAATGCGGTTCGGTTGAATTCTCACCACTGGAGCCACTGTCCATGGAACGGTCAGCATTTCCGTTCATCGACCGGGCTGCACCGGGCTCAATTTCCTCCGGCGGCACTGGCGGAGGGTCATTGCCTGGGTTCGTCATTTCTTGAATCCCGGTGCCACTGTCGCTTACTTCAAATTCAGCGGATGTTCTGCGCACAGGGTACTTGTGGCTAGCCTGCTGCACGCCAGAAGATTTGGAACTGGCTGGCCGATTTTTCGCCGCCTGGTCGTAAAAGGATTGCCCATAATCCTGCGCATAGGATGTCGGCTGATTGCAGCGCGGCGGGCAAAGGCACGGCGAGCACGTGCTTAGCTGGCCCGAATAGCTATAACACGGCGGATAATACGGGCACGGATAAAACGATGGTGCGCACGGCGCCTGGTGGGCTGAATATGGAACATATGGGATGAGAGGGCCGCATGATGAGCTACACACCGGTCCACAATCGGACTGTAACAGCGTATGGCTCGGTTCGAAGCTGTAATCGTCGAGCGACAGTGCTTCGGGATTATTGGACGTCATTTGTGGCGCCCGCGGAGATTGGTAAGTCGTGCTAGGGGGAGCGGCAATCGATTCGGGGGCAGATTGCGCACCCATCTCAGCGTTTTCTCCCGACTGAGCAGACGAGCCCGTCGCGGAATCAGCGTCGCTCACTTGGGTAGAGCCGTAGGTATCTAGATCCGAATAGCTGATCTGCGTGACTTGTCGGGCAGGTCGTTTAAGTCCGCCGGCCGCAGGATCTTTGATGGGAGTTGAAGCGGAAGCTGCGGCGTTTATTGCTATCCCGGGCCGAAGCGGATTCGGTTGCAAGACCATCTGCGCTGGCGCCAAAGCGGTATTCCAGCACGCCAGGACTACAACGCCAAAAGACGCTTTCCATACAACACTACTCATTGCGTTCCCCCCGAATCGCGTAATTCCGACACAAACCTCCCGCACTGCCAACGTTCCACTCCGGCCTTTGCCCTAGCGAAAGACTGCAGCCTAAGTTGACCCTGCAGGTGCAAAGTGCCCCTTCAACTGTTCGAACTGAAAAAGGCGTTAAGTCGAGAATTCCCGATACAGTGGGGACAGATTACCCGGCTTATGCAGATTGGCGATCCAAGTGGGCTCTTAAGAGAAGCCGGTAAAACTTTGCCGGTTATACACCCTGCTTCAAACCTGGCAAAAGCTTACAATTCCGGTAGTTATGGCCGCGCCCGTAGCCGACAGCGGCTCGGCACGCTTGCAACAACTAGCCGAGCGATTGGATGCGCAAGAAGGCTACGCCGAGGTGGTCGCCAGCCTGACCGCAGGTCATGCGGCGGCGCTGGGCGGAGTCTGGGGTTCAAGCTGCGCGCTAGTGGCGGCCAATCTCCTGCAGCGCGCTCCGGGGCGGTTGATTGTGGTGCTGCCGCGAGCCGGCGAAGTCGACGATTTCTGTGATGATCTGGCGGTTTTCTCTGAAACAACGGCAGAAAAATTTCCCGCCTGGGAAACCGCGCCGGGCGAACGAGACATTCAGGACGAAGCGTACGGCGACCGGCTGCGCGTGTTGAAGCTGCTTCAAAGCGATGGTCTCACTCGCTCCGCAGGCAGTCAGACATCCAATCACCGAGATGCCAACCAGCTCAAGTTCATCGTCACCAGCATTCAGGCGCTGCTGCAGCCGGTGCAGCCGCCGGAAATTGTGGCACGACAAACCAAAAAGCTTAACGCAGGAGACGAAATCGCCCCAGCTATCCTGCTCCGCTGGTTGGCCGAAAATGGCTTCCAAAACACAACCGCGGTGGAATTGCCAGGGGAATTTTCACCGCGTGGCGGTTTGATCGATGTATTCGCGGCGGACTGGTTTCATCCGGTGCGGATTGAATTTTTTGGCGATACAGTGGAATCGATCCGCCGCTTTGAAGTGAGCACGCAACGGAGCTTGGAAACGCTGGAGAACATCGACATCACGGCGTTGTCGACGGGAACAGTAGCACGCGATCATTTCGCCAGCTATTTGCCGCCAAACAGCTGGTTTTTATTGGTCGAGCCGCACGAAATGCAAGAGGAAGGGCGGCATTATCGGCAGCGCTTGGACCGACCACAGGAAGTGCACGACTTGGACGACGTGCTGGCAAGCATCTATCGGTTTCCATCGGTCACTGCAGCCGCGGTGGCCAGCGGTTCGATGGAAGCCGAATGTCAGCTGCGGATCGAAAGCGTGGAACGCTTCAGCGGCGACATTACGAAAGTGCGAGATGAACTGGATACGATCGGCACCGGCTACGACGTTCACATCATCTGCCCAACCGAAGCAGAGGTAGAGCGGCTGCACGAAATTTTCGGCGCTACCAAGCTGGCGGCTTCCGGACGATTGCACTTTCCCATTGGACGATTGCAATCCGGGTTTCGGCTGGTGAGTGAACGAATCGTGTTGGTTTC
>DASXPQ010000042.1:0-4173 GCA_036493575.1 Pirellulales bacterium | reverse complement strand
CCGTGCCGCAGCATTTGGTCGTGGTCGGCGGCGGTTACATCGGCATGGAGCTGGGCTCGGTGTGGAATAGGCTGGGCGCCAAAGTTACGGTGCTGGAATTTCTGGATCGCATCTTGCCCGGCACCGATAACGAACTGGCCGGCGAAGCGTTGAAGTTGTTTCAAAAACAGGGAATCGAGTTTCGCCTGGGAAGCCGCGTCACTTCCGCCAAGTTCGATGCGGCCCAAAACGTGTGCATCGTGCAATGTGCGGATGCGGAACCGATTCAGTGCGATCGGGTTTTGGTCGCCGTCGGCCGCACGCCGGCCACGCAAGATTTGGGGCTCGAAACGGTTGGCGCTTCGCTCGATCCCAAAGGCCGCATTCCGGTTGACGATCATTTTCGTATTACCCCTCACTCCTCACCACTCACCACTCACTCCCCAGGCCTCTACGCCATCGGCGATTGTATTCACGGACCGATGCTGGCTCACAAGGCCGAGGAAGACGGCGTGGCTTGCGTCGAAGGTATTGTCACTGGTTATGGTCATGTCGATTACAATCTTGTTCCCTCGGTCATTTACACGCATCCGGAAATTGCCGCGGTCGGCAAAACGGAAGACCAGCTCCAAGCTGAGGGGACGCCGTATCGCAAGGGGACGTTCCCGTTCCGCGCCAACGGCCGGGCTCGGACGCTGGCCGATATGGATGGCAAAGTGAAAATTCTGGCGCACCAGCAAACCGATCGGGTGCTGGGGGTGCACATTCTGGGCCCGCGCGCCGGCGATTTAATCGCCGAAGCCGCCGCCGCGATGGCGTTTGGCGCCTCAAGCGAAGACATCGCCCGCACCTGCCACGCCCACCCGACGCTTTCAGAAGCGGTGAAAGAAGCCGCCTTGGCCGTCGACAATCGCACGCTGAATTTGTGAACCCTGCGAATTGCTGGCAAATCGCTGGCGCGATCTGTCAGTTATTTCCAATCACAAATCGACAAGAAATTCGTCTTTGTTACGTCTTTCAGTTTGATTACTCCCCGAGCGGTTCCATCCGACGAGACAATTTCTATTCGCTCGTCGGATTCGCCAATCTTATGTAGCCACTCTTTTTTCCCGTCTATCATTTCCGGCTGCAAAGTTAATTTGCGTACCGCCAGCCACTTTCCATCCGGCGACCAACATGATCCATCTACGAATTCTTTATTTTCCGTATCAGACACCAACATTTGCTTTGCATTTCCTCCATCCGTATCCACCGTCCAAATGCTATTTACACCGTGCCGCTGATGAGTATACGTAATTTGCTTGCCCTCGGGTGAAAAACGGGGATAGCAGTTTAACCCGGGTCCTTCGGTAATCCGCTTTTCTGACGATCCATCAGGGTGCATAACGTACAACTGATAGCCGCTGCCAAACGGCGGTTGGCGATCTGAAACCGTCACCAACCAATCCCCGTGCTGCGACCAATCGTCCACTTCGTCGGTTTCGGGCACAGGCAGCTTTTCCGATTTCTCCGTTTCGAGATCGAACGTCCATGCTGCACCTCGCCAACCAACATCAGTCCCCATTTTTCCCACATGATACAATAATCGTTTCCCATTGGGCGACCAAACAGGAAGACTGCCATCATCTACCAACCGATACGGCTCGGGGTCTTCGGCATCCGCCCAAAAGATATCGGACTGACTTGCCTTAGCAACTCGAGAACTCTTGTATTGTGTGAATGCCAAATGCGTTCCATCAGGAGACACTCGTAGTGAGCTTCCGATGTTGCCCAGCTTAGCCCAGACGCCCGTGTTCGGATCAATAAGAATAATACCACGATATTTTCCTGGTGCGCCAAATTCTGTGGTCATATCGACGTCGGCATAGGCATAGATCTTTCCTGCTAGTTGATTGGGGTCGGCCGTAGCAGTTCCTGCCTTATTGTCGGCTGGCACAGGTTCTTTCATTGCGCCGATTGTCGGCCCAGGGATAAACTCCCCGTTGATTTTCGGTTTTTCTCCCTTAGCTGCCTCCTGCGCGACCAGCCGCCACGGCATGATTGCCAAAAATGTAATCATGAAAATCACTGTACCGCTGAGCATCAACCCTTGTCGCGAAAATGACTTTACACGGCTCATAGCGAGAATCCTCCCTTCTAGATTTCGGTAGTCACCGAGCACTCCCACAGCTGACAACGATGAATCGGGTTTCCTGGAAAAACTGGTCGCTAATTTCAGCAATAAGCTGCCGAATTCCGACACATCCGCTGCCCGATTTTGCACCAAAAGTTCGTCGCATGCACGCTCCTGCGATTCGAGCCAACCCCGGCGCAACAGCCACACCAGCGGATGAAAAAAGAAAATCCAGCCGACCATCGTGGGCAGCCAATTCCAAGCCAAATCATGCCGTCTTAAATGCGCCAGCTCATGCGCTACCATCATTCGTACATCGGACAGGTCGAACTCAGTTGCCACGTTGGTCGGCAATATAATCGTCGGCCGAACAGTCCCCGTCAGCAGTGGGCCATTCACATTTGGTGAAAACCACAACTCCGGAGGCCGAGAGATGCCTAATCGCGCTGCTTCGTTCATGCACATCCGCTGGATGTTTTGATCAACAACAACAGCGGCATTGCGGCGCATCCGTCGAAGCGAAATCCACTCTCTCAGCGAAACAACGATCGAAGCTACCGCGCCGATCGACCACAAAACCGCCAGTATCTCCGAAGTGGTGATCCCGCTCGCAGATTCAACAACTTGCGGACGAAACGCGGGAAAACCCGCCGCCGGCATCGTCTCATCGTTCACCGGTACAGGATGCGCCACGCCGGACGCTGCCTGCTGCGCGCTAACCGCGGCTGATGGCTCAGGCGGCAAAATCGGGATCCGCACCGGTCCCATCCAAATCAAACCGATCAGTAGTTTCAGGCACACCGCACGCCACATCCAGCAAACGATCCGAGGCGAAAGGAACGTACACCAACGGGCGATGACCCATACCATTGCAATCGCCACTGCACCTCCCACCGAGGCACGTCCCAAGCTCTCGACCCACAATCCCACCTCCGGCCGCGCCATTTCGATGAGATGATTCATGGCTTATCCCTTTGTTCGCGAGTCTCAATCCGCTTCAGCAATTGTTCGAGCTTGCGAATTTCTTCTCCATTCAATTTCGACGATTGAGCTAAGTATGCAACGAACGGCGAAACATTGCCCCCTAACACATCATTCACAAAATCCGCCACGATGCCGCGCAGTAATTCCGATTTAACGATCGTCGGCGTGTATTGATGCCGTCCATCCACCTTGCGGCGGTTTAAAAAGCCTTTTCTGCGCAAGCGTTCCATAACCGTCAACACAGTGGTCCGGGCCTGGCCCGACAACGTCCCGAAATGTGCAGCCGCTTCCCGCACGCTGATCGGATGGTGGTCCACCACATGCTGCAATACGTCGAGCTCCAGGGGACCCAGCGTTTCCTTTTGACGTGCCATAAGGCAACCTCCGTTTGACTATGATGGTAGTCAATATATCGCCGACTACCGACGTAGTCAATAGACGCATCATAAATTTTTTCGATCGGGAATGAGAAGACTGCGCTGGCCTAAAAATCGTCTTGTACATATGTTCACTTATGCTAGACTGGCTCTCGTTACGTGCAACGTATTGAACGTAACACACTTCGTGTTTCCACTGCTCGATGGGTGCGTGAATATCCATGGAATTCGCCCATGACAACAGGCAAACAAGCTAGAAATGGTAGCAACCGAGCACGGCCGACGGGCGTCGGCGGAGCGCAGGGCGGTAGCTAGAGATTTAGCCACTGCTACATCGGAACGGGGCCGAAACGATGTAGCGCCTTAGCAGCGCGTAGCCTCTGCGGAGTTGGTCCTCCGGTTAGATAGGAAGCGTTAAGCAAATGGAAACAGCGCATGAAGTGCTGTTGCCGGATGCTTCCCGCTTCAAGGGAAGTTCGTCGGCCCGACAAGGCGCCTATTCCTGCGGTCCGTCCGTGCACTGGAACCGCCGCAGGCGAAAACGAGCGCCGGGGTCGTGATAGGTCGATCGGCAGCACAGATGCTTTAATGGAAGCGGTTAGGTATTCCGCCCGCCGATCGGCAACAAACACCAAAAACGCACGACCCCTCGGGGCCGACGACACCGGAAACTTTTTATCAAAGAGTCCGAATCGTGCCACTGCGCGCTTTCTGGCTTCC
>DASXPQ010000041.1:0-4785 GCA_036493575.1 Pirellulales bacterium | reverse complement strand
GGTCGATCGGTATCTGCGCGACAACGGTTCTCCGGCGGGGCGCAGCGCTTACCGTCAAGCGACGGAGGTTGAGGGAATCATTGCGGGGGCCCGGGCGGCCGTGGCGCGACTGATTGGGGCGGACCATCCCCGACAGATCGTGTTCACATCTAACGGTACCGACTCGATTAATCTTGCCATTCACGGCTTGCTGCGGCCGGGAGATCATGCGATCTGTACTACCGCGGATCACAATTCGGTGCTGCGGCCATTGCGGGATTTGGAGGATAGGGGCCAAATTGAGGTTACGCGTGTAGCATGCGATGCGGGAGGTCGGATTGATCCTAGTGATGTCCACCGAGCGCTGCGATCCAATACGCGATTGGTGGCAATGACGCATGCCTCGAATGTCACTGGGAGCATCGAGCCGGTGATGGAGGTCGGTATGTTGGTACGCGAGCATGGGGCACGGTTCTTAGTGGATGCCGCCCAAACGCTTGGGCACTTCCCGGTCGACGTCGGCAATTTGAAAGCCGACCTGTTGGCGGCGCCGGGGCATAAGGGGTTAATGGGTCCGCTGGGAACGGGAGTGTTATACCTCCGCGCGGGTTTGGAGAAAGAGTTGCAGACGGTTCGCCAGGGAGGTACCGGGACTGACAGCGGTCAGGACCGGCAGCCCGATTCGCTGCCGTTTAAATTTGAGCCGGGGAATCACAACGTACCGGGTTTGGTGGGACTTGCCGCGGCGCTACGGTGGATCGAACAGCACACGGTGCCAACGATATGGGAACACGAACAGAAATTGGCCACTTTATTGCGGCAAGGTTTTTGGAAGATTTCCGGCGTGCGGGTGTACGAAAGTGATCCCGCGCTTTGCAGTGTGGGCGTTGTCAGCATCTCGATTGAAGGTTATGATCCGCAAGAAGCCGCGGTGGCACTGGATGCCAATTTTGGAGTTCAAGTTCGCGCTGGTTTGCACTGCGCGCCGCTTATCCATAAGGAAATGGGTACTTTCGAGCGCGGCGGGACGGTGCGATTTAGTATCGGCGCGTTTAACACGACCCAGCAGATTGATGCCGCCATTGCGGCGGTCGGAAGAATTGCAAACGCAACTTGAAGCCTGCGGCATGATTTAGATTTGCCGAATTATACGGTGTGTGCTATGCCTAATTCGCCCTGGTATCAAGAAGGCCTTCGCTTTGAGTGCACGCAGTGTGGCGACTGCTGCACCGGTTCGCCCGGCTATGTGTGGGTGACCGAAGATGAAATTGCGGCGCTAGCGAAAGAGTTGAATCTGGCGAACAATGATTTTGAAGCCAGGTTTGTTCGTCGCGTGGGCTCCCGAAAGAGCTTAATTGAGTTCGACAATGGCGACTGCGTGTTCTTCGACGGCAAATTGCGTAAGTGTAAGGTTTATCATGTCCGGCCCGGCCAATGTCGTACGTGGCCCTTCTGGGATTCCAATATCCGAACTCCACAAGCATGGAAAAAAACCTGCCAGGTGTGTCCTGGCAGTGGAACAGGAAAGGTGTACACCGTGGAACAGGTTTTGTCGCAAGCAGCTGTCATCCGAATCTAGACCTGCGATAGCGGCCCCTCTACATTCCCCGATCCTGCTGTTTGGATAAAGTTTGCCGGTTATAGCGACGATAACACTTGCCGGCCGATGGTCCGTTCCTACGCGGACGATTGGTTGCGAATTGCCTAAGTAATTCCCTAACAAGGTCTTACGCGATTTGCTCGGCACGCTGACGGCAGCTGTCGATCTAAGCTCTTTGACAACTTGATGTTATTGCGGATTACGGATCACGCAACGGCCCCATTCAGAGAGCCTGGTTATCGTCGTAACCTGTTATTCATCATGAGCTAGGCATGAAAGGAAGCTTGACACTACTTCTTATGCCACCTACACTTGGAGCGTGATGAGGGCGGGTCAACAGAGCCTAGGCCGCTCTGGACTTTTTCTCGCTACCAGGAGAACCGTCGCCGTGACCAAAAAAGAGATCGTTAAAACCATCTCGGAAGAGATTGGGATGACACAACTCAAGACGAAGGAAATCGTCCAAAAAACCTTCGATGCCATTGTGGAGACTTTGGTCGAGGAACGCAGGATTGAACTTCGCAATTTCGGCGTGTTTGAGGTAAAGCAACGGGCTGCCCGAAAGGCTCGTAACCCTCGCACCGGCGCCAAAGTATTCGTGCCGGAGAAATTTGTCGTAACGTTCAAGCCGGGCAAGGAGATGGAAGAAAAAGTCAGGCAGCTGGAACGACAGGCCGCAGAGGCACGAGCCAAAGCAGGGGGCCAGCCAGCGAGCGCAACACCGATAACACAAACATCTGCCGCGCCAGCGGGTTATGGGATGCAGGACGGAAGCTAGCAGTTTCCGCCGATCCAACTTCTGGCGAAATAACGCGAAAAGCCGGCAGTCATCAAACAAATCAAGCAAAATCGCCGCGCTTAACCCAGAAGCGGGGCGAAACGGTTGCGATAGCACTCGACTCATCAACTTTGATCTCGGCGCAAGTGCGAATAGTCAGTAACTTTCGGCCCAAATGCAGCCATAGGCTCATCTTTCGGCTGCGTTATCAATCACATCATTAATTCATTTCCGTTAGTCGTCTTGCAGGCAAGCCATCCTGACCAGCAGATGCCAACGTGCATTTAGCTTGGTTGGGAGACAACGCCACTGTTTTAGGCGCAAATCGAATTAGTTACCGCAATGGAGTGCGGCGCGAGTTTTCAGGAAGGAACCGTGAAATGCGCAGGCTTTTATTTGCAACCGTGGCTGGACTGACATTGTCCAGCGCCACCGGCTGCTTAATTCCGATGTATTCGGCCGATCCGTCGCGGCGGGCAGCGCAGCTGCTCAACACGTCGGAAGATATGCGCCAAGCACTGGACGAATGGGAACGGATTTGGTTCCTCGATCAGCCTTCGCACATGACTCCGTGGCGTACTCACGGTGGCATCCTGTAGTCCGAAGTTTTGGGCCACTTGCGCCGAAGTCTGATTTTTCAATTCACCTAAATGCCGCCGGCAAACACTTGCCGTGCGGCGTTTTTTTTTGCGCCCAATTGGGGTAAGCTGCTGATCCGCTGGCGATCTTCAGGCACTCATCGGTGAATCGGTTACTTTGTCCGCTCCTCTACCATCTGTCGACCTGACCGTGAGCCTGGGGCGACTGAGGCTCCCCAATCCGATTTTGGTGGCGTCCGGCACGTTTGGGTACGCAAGGGAAATGGCGGGCTTGGTCGAGTTGAAGCGGCTGGGCGGAATCATTCCCAAAACCATCACTCGACTACCACGACCCGGCAATGCACCGTGGCGAACCATCGAAACGGCCGCCGGAATGCTGAATTCCATTGGCCTGGATAATGATGGGCAGGAAGCCTTCATCGAACATCATCTGCCGTATTTAAGTACCCTGGGTGTGCCAGTCATTGTCAGCATCGCCGGGCGTACCTTGGACGAGTTTGTGGAAATGGCTCGCCGTATGGATGGATTAACGGGAGTGGCAGCGTTGGAGTTGAATATATCTTGTCCGAACGTGAGCCATGGAGTGGATTTGGGTGTCGATCCGGAAATGTGCCGTCGCGTAGTATCTGGTTGCAAAGCGGCGTGTGGGTTTCCAATCATTGCGAAGCTGACGCCGAACGTGACGGATATTACAACGATTGCCCGCGCCGCTGCGGATGGCGGAGCAGACGCAATATCAGCCATCAACACGGTGCTGGGCATGGCGGTCGATTGGCGACGTCGTCGGCCGATGCTTGGCAATGTGATGGGGGGCCTGAGTGGACCGGCGATTAAACCGCTGGCGCTGCGGTGCGTATATCAAATTTCACACGCTGTAAGCACGCCGATCATAGGCATTGGCGGTATTGCCACCATCGACGATGTCATGGAATTTCTTGTGGCCGGTGCAACTGCAGTGCAAATCGGGACGGCAAATTTCTATAATCCAACCGTCACCATGCAATTGCTTGACGCCTTGCCGGGGGTGCTGAACCAAGCGGGCGTGAAATCTGTCTCTGAAATCATTGGCACGTTAAAAACAGAACTCACTAAAGAAAACTGACCACTGTCTCGCGTCCTGCATCTTTAACCGATCGATTTTGCCTCATGCGTGTTCTTTCTGGAATTCAACCGACGGGCCGATTTCACTGGGGCAATTATTTTGGCGCCATTCGGCAATATATCGAATTGCAGCACGAGGACGCCGCTTTTTATTTCATCGCCAACATGCATGCTCTGAACAGCGTGCGCGAGCCGGAGCAATTGCGGCAGCTAACATTGGATGCCGCCATCGATTTGCTGGCGTTAGGACTCAACCCAGAGAAGGCCGTGCTGTTTGTGCAGTCCGACGTGCTCGAAGTGAGCCAGCTGACATGGCTGCTGATGACCGGCACTCCCATGGGTTTGCTGGAGCGTTGTCATGCCTACAAAGACAAAGTTTCCAAAGGGCTGTCGGCGGATGCCGGGTTGTTTACCTATCCGGTGCTAATGGCGGCCGACATTTTGGCGTACGATTCCGATATCGTGCCGGTTGGAGCCGATCAGGTGCAGCATATTGAAGTCTGTCGCGACATTGCGGCCAGCTTCAACCATCATTTCGGGCAAACGTTTGTCATGCCGAAGGCCAAAGTGTTGGATCACTCGGCCAAAGTACCGGGCGTCGATGGCGAAAAAATGTCGAAAAGCTACAACAACACGCTGGAGTTGTTCGAAGACGCCAAGGCACAGCGGAAGAAAATTATGCGGATCGTGACCGACTCTCGGCCGATGGAACAGCCAAAGGATCCGGA
>DASXPQ010000040.1:0-1795 GCA_036493575.1 Pirellulales bacterium | reverse complement strand
TTTGGCTGTGGCGGCGGCGCGCCGGGCGATGGATCGCGCGGGAGTCTCGCCGGGCGACGTCGATTTATTAGTGCTGGGAACATTTTCGCCCGATTTGCCCATTCCCTCGACCGCTTCGCAAGTACAACACAAGCTGCATCTGCGCTGCCCGGCGTTCGACGTCTCGGCAGCCTGTGCCGGCTTCATGTACGCGCTGGTCACCGGATCGCAATTTGTTGCCACAGGGTGCAGTAAATTAGCACTCGTGATTGGAGCGGATGCCAACTCACGCGTTGTCGAACCGCAAGACAAAAAAACTTATCCACTGTTCGGCGATGGGGCCGGCGCGGTGCTGCTAGCGCGCGGCGATGAAAACCAGGGACTGATTTCCTACACCATGGGGTCGGATGGTTCCGGGGAAGACTTGCTCTATATGAAGTCGGGCGGCTCGCGCAGTCCGGCCACGGTGGAAACGGTGCAGCGCGGTGAGCATTTTATGCGGATGGAGGGCCGGAGCGTGTTTAAGTGGGCCGTTCGTGTGATCGATCGCTCCGTGCGCGATGTGTTGGATTTTGCGAAAATGACCCCAGATCAAATTGACCTGGTCGTATTGCATCAGGCCAACATCCGCATTCTGCATGCGGCGGCCGAAGAAATTGACATCGATTGCCCCAAGCTGTTTGTGAATCTCGACAAATACGGCAATACCTCGGCCGGCAGCATTCCCCTGGCGCTGGACGAAGCGGTCCAACAGGGCCGTATCAAGCGCGGCAGCAATGTATTATTGTGCGGCTTCGGCGCTGGGTTGGTCTGGGGGACCGCCCTGTGGCGGTGGTAGACGTTTTGCCTGCCGCGTACCTCGCTCGTCCGCATGCTTGCCGCAGTCTCAAAGCGCGGCTAGCATAGAGTCCAGCTGCTTGATGCGAACTGGGCAAGCGATTTTCAAATCGCACTTTTCTGAGAAATCTCGTTATGCGCCGGACGACACTCATCTGCACTGCGGCGGCCTTGGTTGCCACTTTGGTCGGCGGGCTTTGTACGGCCGCTGATGAGGTTGCCGCCCCCTCCCCGGCAGTTGCTCGGCCAATTACCTATTTCGACCGATACGAAGATTGGTACGGGCTTCCGGTCGAGAACCGTGCGGACGGTTCTTTTCTGGCGAGAGAAATTGTTCGACAGGCGCTGATGATTGCGGCGCGCGATGAACTAGGAATGCTGACGCGCGATGTTTTATTGGGCGAGCCATTGCCCGATGACGGCACAAATGTGTACGACGTGTTGTCGTTTTACGGACCAAAGAATCCGCACATCGCGGTGGTGTGTGGCCAGAAACCAGAACAGAAAACATTGTTAGAAATTCCTACCGACTATCATTTGCCGCTCGATTATCAGCGATTAACGATCGACATGGAGGCATTGACGCGAACCAAATTCCCGACAGCCATCAAAGACGGCTTGTCCGCGAATACCGAATTGCCAACGGTGCCTACGGCGGCGAAAAACGCTGAGGCTGACAAAGACCAAGCGACAGTGTTAGCCAACGACGGCGTTGTGCCCAAAGAGATTGAAGAGCAACTGGCCGAAATGTCTTTCACGAGCCAATTCGCGGCAGTGCGAAAGCTGCACGCCGTCATCTATGACTCGGGCGAATCACCGGAACGATTGGGTGCGCTGGTACGTGGATATGCAAATTTAGGTTTGATGACAGAGTATTTTTCATCTCCAATCAATCGAGTATGTCGCGCACGGTCGCTATTGTATGCTCAGCGAATGGCGGCGAAAGATTCTCGGTCGGCATTGGCCGAAGAACACCGCG
>DASXPQ010000039.1:0-6272 GCA_036493575.1 Pirellulales bacterium | reverse complement strand
TGGGTGACAAAACAGGGATATTTTGTCGGGGCGAGATTGGGGAAGGGCCGGGATTTTTCGGGGTTGGGGCGTACTGTTCTGGGACAGAAAGCGGGGAGTTTTAGTCTGGGAAGGGCATTTGTGGTGAATTGTTGGCTCGCTGGTAGTCGGCGGCAGGCAGGATGGGGATGAGCGGTAAGATATATACTTTTGTACACTTATCGATTGTAGCGGATGGGGTGGCTCGATTTCAAGGGAAAAGTGCATCGGTGTGTGGACCAAAAGCAGGCTGTCAAACTACCCACTGCTTGCAAAACAATGTCGGCGTTTACTTGCGGAGCAGAAATAATCCTGCAATCGACAGCACGATTCCAAGTAAACGCGTCCAGGAGGCTGATTCTTTGAAGAAGAAGATGCCTACCACGGCCATCAACGAAGCTCCGCCGGCCAAAATCATCGGCACGGCCGATAAGGGGCCGCCCTGTTGGAATAGCTGAAAGAAAAACACCGTGCCGACGCCAACACAAATTCCGGTTAGCACAGAATAGAAAATGCCCGGCGTGCTGAACGATTGATTCCAATTGCCCGACACATAGAGCGACAGCAAATATAGCAAGATGGTGAAGGCGGCTGTCCCTTCCACCACGAAGCCGCCCAAGCCGTCGCCAATGCGGTCGGAAGCCATGCGGGTGAATACTTGGTGCATCCCATACAAAATGGCCGCACCAATGGCATACCAAAACCATTCGTTCATCGGTTTGCCTTTTGTGTTCATCGTTTATTGGGCAGTTCAACGGGCTTTTCAATGGCTGTAACCATGGTTACAATCACGAATCGTAGCAATTCGACTATGCCACACAAGGGGATGGAAAAATGACAAAGCTCATTCCGGCATTGATTTTATCTCTTCCTGGACTGCTAGGTAGTGCAATCGCTGCTGAACTGTCGGCAGACAAAGTGAGCGAGATTGTGGGCGTCAAAGCGACGACGACGTCCGACGGTGTAGTTCGTGTGGGGTGGCCGCGCAAGGATGTCGAAGTGCAAGTCGACGGTTTAACGATGCGGCCATTTATGGGGCTGGGAGCGTGGGCGGCGTTTCAGAAAACCGATGACGGGGCGATGTTGATGGGCGATACGGTTGTGTTTCAAGATGAAGTGAACCCGGCCCTGGATGCGGCCTTGGCAAACGGTTTGGAAGTGACGGCGATTCACAATCACTTTTTCTTTGACGAACCCAAGGTCTACTTCATGCACATTGGCGGCTGCGGCGATGATCCCGACAAGCTGGCCCATGGCGTCAAAGCGGTTTGGGATGCCATTAAGGAAGTGCGAAAAGCCAACCCGCAACCAGCGAAACGATTTGTGGCGGGCGTTGTCACGCCTGGCAAATTAGATACTGACAAGATCGCCGGCATCGTGGGTACGAAAGGCGACTTGCAAGATGAGGTCTACAAAATAACGATTGGTCGCAATGCAGAAATGAACGGCATGAAATTCGACGGCAGCATGGGATTGACGACTTGGGCCGCGTTCGCTGGAACCGACGATTTAGCTGTGGTCGACGGCGATTTTGCGATGACCGCAAATGAAGTGCAGCCCGTATTGAAGGCCCTGCGGGCTGCGGACATCAACATTGTGGCGCTGCACAATCACATGAACGGAGAGACGCCGGCCATCTACTTCACGCATTTTTGGGGCAAGGGAAAAGCGAGCAATTTGGCGACGGGCCTTAAAGAGGCACTTAGGGCGCAAGCGGATGCACCCAAGGCGGGCCAATCTCACAAAATGATGTCGAAGTGAAAAGAATATTTTGGCTGATTGCGATGTCGGGCGTGATGTGTTCGGTCGTGTGTGCCGCCGAACCACTGCGGCTTGTCGAATCGATTCAACTGGCCAGGGTGGAAGGCCGCATTGATCACATGGCAGTTGATTTAGACGGCCAGCGGCTGTTCGTTGCCGCTTTGGGCAACAACACCGTAGAAGTTGTCGATCTGGCGGGGCACAAGGTTGTTCATAGCCTTGGCGGACTACGTGAGCCGCAAGGAGTGGCGTTTCTCAAAGATCAAGCGATGATCGCTGTGACGAATGGCGGCGATGGGACTTGCCGATTGTTTGACGACAAGTTTTTTCGGCCCATTTACACGGTTGATTTTCAGTCTGACGCGGACAATGCGCGATACGATCCGGCTGACGGGCGGCTGTACGTTGGGTTTGGTAACGGAGCAATCGGTGTGATTGACGCTAAGGGGCGCAAGCGTTTGGCGGATATCAAACTGTCGGCCCATCCCGAATCGTTCCAACTGGAAACGAAGGGAAAGCGAATATTTGTCAATGTTCCCAAGTCACGTCAGATTGCCGTCATTGATCGACAACGAGGAGTAATTGTTGCGACGTGGCCTGTCGACGTTGCCGGCGCCAATTTTCCGATGGCCCTGGACGAAGACAATCACCGATTGTTCGTCGGCTGTCGCAATCCGGCGGAAGTGCTGGTTTACGATACGGAATTGGGCAAAATCAGTGCGCATTTTTCATGTGTCGGCGACGCTGACGATTTGTTTTACGACGGGCAAACCAAGCGCTTATATGTCGCGGGGGGCGAAGGATTTATCACCGTCCAGCAACAGCACGCTGACGGCTTTGCTCCGTTGGCAAAAATTCCTACCGCCGCCGGCGCGCGTACCGCACTGTTCGTACCCGAACTATCGCGCCTTTATTTGGCGGTTCCGCATCGCGGCGCGCAAGCGGCAGAATTGAGAGTGTATGAAGCGGAGAAAAGCAATTGAACAAGTGGCTGCTACTGGTCTACAAGATTCCGCGTGAACCGTCGCTCCATCGCGTTTCCATTTGGCGGAAACTCAAACAGCTGGGCGCGATACTTTTGCACGATGCGGTTTGGGTGCTGCCGGAGACACCGCAAACACGGGAGCATTTTCAATGGTTAGCCGCGGAGATTGTTGAATTTGGCGGGGAAGCCACGGTGTTTGTTTCCGAATTGGATGGACAGCGTCAACAGACAGTGCTGGCGAAAGAATTTTCCGCCAGGGTTGATGATGTCTACCACGAGCTCCTTGTTCAATTGAAGCGGAAAAATCCCGACTTGGCTGCGCTGGCACGTCGTTATCAACAGACACTAGCGCAAGATTACTTTCGATCTAAACTTGGCGACGATGTTCGAAGGATACTGTTGGCCAAAGGAGAAAAAACAAAGTGAAATGGGTTACCTGGGAAAACATCGGCGTTGACCGGATGGCGTGCGCGTGGTTGATCCGCCGCTTTATTGATCCGAAAGCGAAGTTTCAATTCATTGCCCGCGATGCGGTGATGCCGACGGACGCTGAGCCGTTTGACATTCCGGGGGTTCGCTTATCGCACCACGGCGGACATTGCTCGTTTCATGCGATGCTACGGGAATATAAGTTGACCGACCCGGTACTGGCTCGCATCGCGCGCATTATTGACGAAGCCGACACTGTGCAAGAAGTAAAGATTGAACCGGCAGCGGCCGGACTCGATTTGATTTGCAGCGGCGTGCGCCGGACGTGTACCGATGATGCCACGGCCGTCGATAAGAGCGCGATGATTTACGAAGCCCTGTACGCTCAACTTTCAGCGGGATAGCAATTGTGGACATTGAAGCTACCACCGTTGCCGAACCAGCGACCATTCCCTATTCACTGAGCAATTTGGTTACCTATTTTCTTCGCTTGGGTACTTGGGGCTTCGGTGGACCGGTGGCGCTTGTCGGCTATATGCACCGCGACTTGGTGGAACGTCGCGGGTGGATTAGCGAAGCCGACTATCGCGAGGGCTTGGCATTGGCGCAACTAGCGCCCGGACCGCTGGCTGCGCAGTTATCTATTTATTTGGGCTACGTTCACTACCGGATTGTTGGGGCAACGCTGGTTGGCATTGCTTTTGTATTGCCATCGTTTTTGATGGTTGTGGCGCTGGGATGGGCATACACGGTCTATGGCGGATTGAGTTGGATGCAAGCGGTGTTCTACGGCGTTGGGGCCAGCGTGATTGGCATTATTGCGGTTAGTTCTTACAAGCTGACGCGGTGGACCATTGGCAAAGATTGGTTGCTGTGGTTGATTTATTTGGTGAGCATGGCGTGCACTGTGGTTACCGAGTCGGAGGTCATTTGGTTGTTTCTTGGTTCGGGGTTAGTCGTGTGGGCGATTAAAGCGCGGCCTAAACGGCAAATCATGGCGATTGTTCTGCCCTTGGGAATGACTTTGCCCACGGCAGGTACAAACATTCTCTGGCAAATCGCGTTGTTTTTTGCCAAAGCGGGATCGTTCGTATTCGGCAGCGGGCTGGCCATCGTGCCGTTCCTGTACGGCGGCGTGGTGAAAGAACACGGCTGGCTGAACGATCATCAGTTTCTTGACGCCGTGGCGGTTGCCATGATTACGCCGGGGCCAGTGGTGATTACGGTGGGATTTATCGGCTTTCTGATTGCAGGATTTGCAGGCGCATCGGTCGCGGCACTGGCCACGTTTCTGCCGTGCTATTTGTTCACCATAATTCCTGCTCCGTACTTCAAAAAATACGGCAAGCGTCCGGGCATTGTGGCTTTTGTTGAGGGCGTGACGGCAGCGGCCATCGGAGCCATTAGCGGAGCGGTGGTTGTGCTTGGGCGGCGAACGATTTTTGAGAATGGTTGGATGCCGGACCTATTCAAGGTTGCGTTGATGCTTGTGACGCTGGCCCTGCTATTTAGTAAGAGAAAGATTCCTGAGCCGTTAATCATCTTCGGTGCGGCGATTCTCGGTCTGATATGCTACCCGCTATTGAAGTAATGCGGATTGCCCCTGGTGTGGTCAGCGGGCGCTAAATGGGGAGAAGGAGCAGTGAGTGACGTGTTTGGCTGATTCCGGCTTGGTGACGTGGCTGGCGCTTGATGGCTTCACCCTCTCCCGACCGTTGGGTAGATATTTAGCTACCGCCTTGCGCTCGGCCGATCTGCATCAGCCGTGCTCAGTTGCTGGGAGAGGAGTTTTTAAGGCTGTACCTGTCGCCACGTTGGGACTGTCTCGGATACTACCGCGCTGTGTCCCTCAGTGTGAGGATGAAATTGGTTTTGGTTGGTGCGCGCGGATTGCCCCCGGTGTGTTCACCGGGGGCTAAATGGGAGAGGGATTTTGGGGCGTATTCGTACCGTGGCTTTGTACCCACGGCTATAAACCGTCGCCCTATTGGGGCTGAGGGCGATCCGGCGCGATCTGTTGCGGGGCGGAGTAGCACTTTCGGCGCGACGTCGCTTAAAATCTTTAGGTCGAGCGGCAGCGAAGTGAAGTGAATGACCTGCGAAGATGAAACCTCTGCGGATTCCTGTTGGCCAGGCGGAACGATGTGCGGTGTGTTGGGCGCCGCAATAATAACTTGTCAAAGCCAGATAGCGATAGGACGAGAGACGAGTGCGGATCTGGCGAACTGCGGCATCTTCCGTAATAATCGAGATCGATGAGAGAAGACCTTCCCGCGGGTGTGGCACAATTCATTGCCCAGCACATTGAATCGCTGTCGCAATTGGAAGTGTTGCTGTACGCCCGCCAAAACGCAGATCGCCAACTGCATCCTAACGAAATTGCCAACCGATTGGCGCTCACGGCGGAAATGTCTGCGGGGATTCTCGCGGATTTAGTACGGCGCGGCCTGGCCGTCAAAGCGGAAGCATGCTTTCGCTATCATTCCGATGGGGGCGAGGTTGACCGTACGATTGACCTGTTGGCTGAAACGTATCGCGTTCGTCGGTTGGCGGTCACTAACGAAATCTATTCCAAACCACTGGGCAAAGTGAAGTCATTTGCGAGCGCGTTTCGCCTTCGCAAGGAGGAATGAAATGTCGGGATTCATTTATTTATTATCTGCAGCAACGTGCTTGTTGTGTGCCGTGCTGCTATTGCGGACGTATGCTGAACGGCGCGGGCGATTGCTATTGTGGAGCGGATTGTGCTTCGTGGGGCTGATGCTTGAAAACATCATGATGTATGTGGATGTCGTCATAGTACCCGACGTCGATCTGGCGGTGTGGAGAAAGTTGCCGGGCTTAATCGCGCTGTCACTTTTGCTGTTCGGCCTGGTATGGGAATCTGAATGATCCGGCTGCAAACACATGTTGGAATTTTGTTATGAATGATTTCCTAATGGGCGCCATGGCGATGGCTTGCTGGGTGGCCGCACTTTTTTTTCTGCGTTTTTGGCGCGATACGAGCGATCGGTTATTTGCCCTGTTTGCATGCGCTTTTTTTCTGCTGGGTATCACGCGAATTGGGTTGGCCTGCTGG
>DASXPQ010000038.1:0-5545 GCA_036493575.1 Pirellulales bacterium | reverse complement strand
CGTTCCGGTATTGCTGGCCGTTTGGCCGCAGACCACTTTTTATTCAATACAAAGCGATGTGCTCTCCCCGCTTTGCTTTGGAATCGCTTTTATCGGTTTGATGAAATTTTTGCGGGCCGAGCCGCCGACAGTGCCTCTGGCAATCTGGACCGGGCTTGCGTTTGCCGCGACGTGTCTAGCGAAGACAACCAACATCGCTCTGCTCTCCGTGGCCGGGATAGCTGTGATCTTCAAGTTTCGAAATCTTCGCCAAAGGAGAACATGGCGCGCCCCTTTAGTATCCCTCGCCGTATTGATAGTATCAGCGGTCGTCCCAATCGCCGGTTGGTTTGTATGGAATTATCATACGTTCGGCGATCTCACCGCCACCGGTTCGAAGGTTGAGTTCCTCGGTTGGACTCGCAAACCGGTTGGCAATTGGTGGCCGCACCCAATTTTCACGTTGAATGGATTGAAGGAGTTCTGGCCAGAACTGATGGCGAGTTTCTGGCGGGGGGAATTTATCTGGCATGGCAAACGACTCGCATGGCAAGGGATCGACGTGTTCTACTGGGTCTCTTCGACGCTCTCGATTGGCCTCGCCGTGATCAGCCTGTTTCCGCGCTCAACCAAACTCACTGATTTTCAACGAGGGGCTCTTTGGCTCGCCTTTTCGAGCTTCGCCGTTTTGATCTTGTCGGTTGTGCTTCTATCAATCGCCTTCGACTTCGGGCTTTGCGTGTATCCGTCCCGCGAGCATCCGTATTTCACTTCCGGAAGGCTGCTCAGCGCCGCCGCGGTTCCATTCTTCCTGCTGTACTCTGGGGCGCTGGATTGTCTCTTGTCGCGAATTCCTAGTCAGTGGCAGCGGACAATTTTGTTCGCAGGAATTATACTCTTCATCGTCGTCTCGCAATCCGTTGTTAACTGGCCGGCGTTCTCCAGCGATTATAATTGGTTTCACCTCATTAAGGAGCGAATCAGGAAATTCTAACACTGGGATGGAAGCAGCGGCTGGGCGCAAAGAAATGTCGCAACACACGACAGAGCAGCGTCGTTGTGCATGGTGGAGCGGGCTGCTTTTTGGTTTGATTCTGGCGGCTGCGACGATCTTTGCGTATCGGCCCGCGTGGAACGGAGGTTTTCTTTGGGACGACGACGTTTACATCACCAATAACGAGCTGTTAACGGCGCCTGATGGTCTTCGGCGAATCTGGTTCTCGCTCGATTCTCCTTCGCAGTATTTCCCGCTGGTTTATACAACTTTTCGCATCGAGCACGCGGTTTGGGGCCTCGATTCAACCGGTTATCATTGGGCCAATCTTCTGCTGCACACTGGCAACGCACTGCTGGTTTGGTTGGTACTGGCGCGGTTAAAGGTCCCGGGAGGGTGGCTAGCTGGAGCAATTTTTGCGCTGCATCCCGTGCAGGTGGAATCGGTCGCCTGGATCACCGAACGCAAAAATGTACTGATGGGCTTCTTCTTTTTGCTCACCCTGCTTTCTTGGATTGCGTTTTCTGGCGGAAGAACGAAGCGGCCCTGGCTGTTTTATGTACTCGCGCTGGTTCTTTATTTATTGGCGCTTTCGGCCAAGACAACGGCTTGCACGCTGCCGGCTGCGTTGTTTCTGATTTTGTGGCTGCAGAAGAAGCCGATCAGTTGGAAACGAATTTTCCAGATTGTTCCCTTCTTTATTCTCGGCATCGCTATGGGCATATTAGCCATGTGGTGGGAACGGTACCATCAGGGGACGAGCCGGACTGTTTTTACGTTCCTGAGTCCAATCGAACGGGTTCTCGTCGCGAGCCGCGCCATTTGGTTTTATCTGAGCAAACTCGCGTGGCCATCTAATCTCACATTTATTTATCCGCGATGGGATATCGCGCCGACTCATCTGCTTAACTACGCGTGGCTGTTGGCGGGAGTTTTGGTGTGCGGGGCAATCTATTTTCTCCGGCGATATGTGGGACGCTGTGTTGAGGTCGCAGCGGCATTTTTTGTTGCGACCCTGAGCCCGGTGTTGGGGTTCATTATGCTTTATACATTTCGCTACACGTTTGTAGCCGATCATTATCAGTATTTGGCCTGTATCGGTCCGATCGCCCTGGCATCTGCAGGTCTGGTCAATTTCGCCGACGTGTCTAAGAACAGCCGCACCTTAATTTTCAGTGTGGCGCTGTGCGTGGTGGCATTCCTGGCGACACTGACGTGGCGACAAGCCGCAATGTACGGCAACATCGAAACGCTCTGGCGCACGACTCTGTCAAGAAATCCCAACTGTTGGATGGCTCACAACAACCTGGGCATCGTGTTGTTTGAAAAAGGTCAGCTTGACGATGCGATAGCGCATTATCGGACGACGCTGCAAATGCAGCCCAATTTTTGGGATGCCGATTACAATCTTGGCACCGCTCTTCTGGGCAAGGGCCAGGTAGACGACGCGATTTTCTATTGCGACAAAGCAGTCAGGATGCAACCAAACGATCCAGATGCTCAAGTGGCCTTGGCCAATGCTCTTCTTCAAAAGAGACGAATCGACGACGCGATTGTTCACTACCAAAAAGCAGTGGCAATACGTCCCGATTACTTTCTTGCCCGTTACGGTCTTGGCCATGCCCTGCTTGAGAGAGGGAAGTTTGATGCGGCGATCGAGCATTCTCGGGCCGCCTTGTTGATTCAGCCTAATAACGCAGACTGTCACACGATCCTGGCCATTGCTCTTGATGAAGAAGGTCAATCGGTCGAAGCCGTCAAACACTATGAGAAATCGTTGCAGATTTCTCCACAATCGGTTTCCGCGTTAAATAATCTGGCATGGTTACTGGCCACGGGTTCCGACGCCTCACTGCGAAACGGAGCCAGGGCGATTCAACTTGCGAGGCAAGCTGACCAACTTTCTGGAAGCACCAATGCGCTCGTGCTACGCACGTTGGCAGCGGCATATGCGGAGGCTGGCCAATTTGGAAAAGCGATTGAAAGCGGCCGGACTGCGATGCAGCTCGGGCGTAGCCAGGGGGATGATTCGTTAGTCACCGAGCTTCAACAACAGATCGCACTCTATGAGTTGGGATTGCCTTATCGGGAAACGCCAAAATAGGGGCGGTACAGGTAAGCTCGTGTGACTCGTGATTCGTTACATCGTTAAAACGGACGATCCACTCGTGTGACGATTCAACGGTTCAACGCAGCGAAGCCATCAAACACTATGAAAAAGCGTTGGAGATTTCTCCTCAATCGATTTCCGCGTTAAATAATCTGGCATGGTTACTGGCCACAGGTCCCAACGCCTCACTGCGAAACGGAGCCAGGGCGATTCAACTTGCAAGGCAAGCTGACCAACTTTCTGGAGGAACCAATGCGCTGGTGCTACGCAGTTTGGCAGGGGCATATGCGGAAGCTGGCCAATTTGGAAAAGCGATTGAAAGCGCCCGAACGGCGATGCAGCTCGGCCGGAGCCAGGGGGATGATTCGTTAGTTAGCGAACTCCAACAACAGATCGCACTCTATGAGTTGGGATTGCCTTATCGTGAAACGCCAAAGTAAGGGCGGTACCGGTAAGGCGGCGTGACTCGTGATTCGTTACATCGTTAAAACGGATGACCACTCGGCTGACGATTCAACGATTTAACGGTTGAACGCAGCGAAGCCGTCAGAGTTCGTCACGCAGAATTTCGAACACCTTCGTGCTCTCCACTACTCCCGCCAGCGCATCTGTTCCGGGACCATTACCAAACGCGACGACGTCTTCAACGGTGACCAGGGCAGATTTCGTGTAAAACGCCGCCGGCTCAGGCTGTTCGGGCTGCGGTTGTCTGTTCTGACTTTCGTCTTGTTTACCTGGTATTTTCGCTGCTCCATACGATTTATCGCCATTCGGACCGGTGGCCCAGGTAATCCAGGGCTGGCCGGCAGAATTAAAGCCTAAGAGGGCAATGCCGCTGTCTTTGCGAAAAGGAAATCCATTCAGGTTTAATCCGCCGATCGCCACATCGCCGCAGATCACAATCGTCGCTTTTTCTCCGCCGTAACTTCGCGCGATGCCAACTGCACGGTCCAGTTCGACCGTTTGGCTCAAGGTTCTCTCCCCGTTGTTTTCCTGCGCTGCCTTTCGCATTAACCCTGCGTCAACCACCAGTAAATACCCGCCAACGTTGTACTGGAGCAATTGGATTGCTCGTCGCACCATATCCGAAAGGCTCGGCTGCTGACTTCTTTCTTCTAGCTGATTCACGAACGCGAGATCTTCTTTACTAAAAACACCGACCAGTTTCGGACGGCGCCACGCGGGAACCGCGTCCAGCTCGGCTCGGGTTTGAACAATATCAAACCCGTTGCCACGGAGCTCGAGTAAAAGATCGCGCCTATCCTGTCTGTCTCCGCCCTTTGTGGCGGGAAGAAATTGCGCCGCGCCGCCACCCATCGCTATGTCAACATTTCCACGATCCACAAACTCGGTTGCGATCTTCTCGATGTCACTCGACTCGGCGGGATGTGCGTAAAAGGCCGCGCTGGTCGGATCGGTGAGTTTCGTGTCCGTTATGAGTCCCGTGGCCCGTCCATATTCCCGTGCTAGTTCAATGATATTCTTGATCGCTTTCCCGTCGGCATTGATCGCAATGGCGCGATTCGCCACCCTCTCACCAGTCGCAATTGCGGTCGCAGCGGCCGCCTGGTCTGGAGCGGCGAAATCCTTTGAATAATTCATCACCAAAGCTGCATGAGACATTGAATCGAGGTTCAGGCGCGTGCCGGCGCCAGCAGCATAGGCGCGGGTTGGGGCAAGCCGGGCAGGGGAAAGGCCTTCTCCAACAAACAAGATAATTCCGAAAGGCTTCCGGATGACCCAGTGCTGAAAATAAAGGACACCAATTCCAGCAAAGGCGAGGAGACAAAAAAGTGCCAGCAACTGGTTGCGCCACTTCATTATCTTCCTTGTAGTGGCGGTCTATGACTGTCGCAAATAGTGAAGCAGGTTTGTAAAGTGCGTGTTCCGAAGCTGGTAACTTGAAGATTGACCCGTATCCGAGAAGAAAGAACCGCTTGTCGACCTTCTCATTCACCAGCAAAGTGCGCGACATATGGCTGGTCCAGTGATGCTAATCATTCGCGACGGCTGGGGCATTAATCCGAGCGGCAAAGACAAGCGCAAGGAAAACGGTGATGCAACCCTTCTCGCGTCGACTCCATTTCATGACAAGCTCTACCGGGAGTATCGAGGCTCCAAATTGAGCGCAAGCGGATGCGACGTGGGCCTGCCGGAAGGACAAATGGGCAACTCTGAAGTTGGCCATCTCAATCTGGGGGCCGGCAGAATCGTTTACCAGGACCTGACGCGAATTAACAAGGCAATTGAAGAGGGCGAACTAACGCGTAACCGCGTTTTGCAGGAAACCTTTGCCGGTGCGCGCGGCCACCGCCTTCACTTGCTTGGGCTGGTGTCAGACGGCGGTGTGCATAGCCATTATTCGCACATGATCGCGCTTGCGAACGCGGCGCATGATGCAGGCGTGGCGGAGATTTTCATCCATGCTTTCACAGACGGGCGCGACACATCACCGACCGGTG
>DASXPQ010000037.1:0-6078 GCA_036493575.1 Pirellulales bacterium | reverse complement strand
AAATTCAGACAGATATTCCTTGCGCGAAGTCTCAAACGTCACGGGTACGTTAACGGTCGATCCCAAACCCGCGCCCGCACCTGTTTCGTCCCGATCTCCAGTTCCAGGATAAAAGGGCCATCGATGAATCGAAAAAAATCCAACTCTCGGATCAGTCCAAAACGTCGCCTGCGTGCCGTTTCCATGGTGTACGTCCCAATCGACAATCAGCACCTTCTCCAATTGATATTCGTCGGTAGCTACCCGCGCTCCAACCGCAATATTATTGAACAAACAAAAACCCATTGCTTCCTCTTTCAGCGCGTGATGACCTGGAGGCCGCACCAGGCAAAGCGCATTGCTTTCCTCACCTCGCATGACCCGGTCGACCGCATCCGCCACCGCGCCGGCTGCTAGGCTAGCCACGTCAAACGACGCCGGACAAACCACCGTATCTACTTCCGCTCGGCCGCCGCCTTGTTGTGCAAGCGCTTCCACCTGCGCCGCATACTCCGGCCGATGTACCCGCGACAAACGCTCTGGCGATACACGGTCCCAATTTTCGCGCCGACAATGGGCCACCAAGCCCTCACGCTCCAAATGACTGATTACCTGCGCCAACCGCGCCGGCCGTTCCGGATGGCTTGTGCCAGTGATGTGATCCAAAAAGCGGTCGTGATAATAAAGCAGCGTCACGGCATTTTCACAATGAATTAATCAACTTTGCGCCCAGTCGGCTCTTTTACTCTTAAACGCCAAACTCTTTGCCCCCTTGACCCAAATCTACGGCACTCGGTTCGCTCTCCAAAACAAACGAATTACCGCCCCCAATCGTCACATGCGTCCCCCTAACTTGACAGTGCTTACGATTGGAAATTACGCTTGAGGAAGGCAAAGGGGGCGTCGCAAGCCTGCCACTGTACTGCCCCGCCATCGGTCCGGCGTTGGAACCGTCGGATGAACAATTGCCGAGCCTCGATGAAAATCTCCCTATGAATCATCATATCCGTCCTTGGATCAAAGCGTCGTCCGTCACCATCACCTGGGTTGCCTGTATGGTGGCTTGTTCTTGGGCAGTCGCACAAGATTACGAAGAACTTCCCCTGTTTCAGGATAATGCCAAGCCAATCGAGGCTTGGTCGAAACTCGGCGGTCCCTTGCGAGATAAGACAGATGCCATCGGGAAAGCACTTTCCGGGGAATCAAGTCTCCCCCCTGCCGAATTCGATCAGTATTTCAACGATATCGTCTTTCCCTTGTTCACAGAGTGGAAACCCATAAAAGGCCCCGGTGGAAAAGAAACCTCGCCGCTCGTGGAAGGCTTGGGCGGCGTCAATCCGCCGAAAATGCGCAATCGATTCAAGGCCGACTTCGCGAGCAAAGCCACAAACGCCGCCGCCCACGAACATTTGAATACTCTCACTCTGACCAAAATGGATCAAATCGCCACCGGAAACTTTCATCCGGTATTGCGCGCTAATGCAGTCATGATGATTGCAGAGTTAAACGATTCCGACCCGAGTGGCCCGCCCTGGAAAAAAGCCGTTCCAGTGCTGCTCAACTATGTCAAATCAAAGGATATGATTGATGCGGTTCGTGTGCCCGCTTGGCGCGGATTGGTCCGGCAGGCACAGTCAGGCATCGATGCCTCCGATCGTGTCCAAGTTGTTGCCGCCGCCATTCAGGCACTTGGGCAACGTAATAACATGGCCGGCCACAGCCAGGATGCTCAAGATTGGATTTGCCGCCGTGCAATCGATGTACTAACGGCTTTGAACGATCCCGCTGCTGCCGCTGCCATTTTGGAAACAGTTAACGACGCTTCCACTTCGCTCACCATTCGCGCTGCCGCCGCTGAGGCGCTATCCAAAATCAAATTCAGTCCTCCAGCCAATTTCAACGTCACTGCCTTGGCGAAAACCTTGGGAAAGCTCGCCGTGGAAGATTTCAAGTTTGAACTCCAGCAGGGTGCCAAACACAATCCCATCGTCGCAGATCGACTTAAACAACAGTTGATGCAAATCCGTCTCGGACTGCTCGGTGCCGACGGCAATGGCGGTGTGCATGCCATGACTACTGCCGCCGATGCGCAGCAATATATCAACTCGCTTCGGGGTCCAATCGACAATCTTATTACTGCTTGCAATACACCGCTGCTGGACCCCCCTGTGCCGACCGCGGCATACGGAGGAGGGTCTGTGGTCGTGCCCATCGATCGGCAAAAAAACCTTGCCGACGCCATCGCCGCGGCCGGCAGTACTTTGGAAGCAGCCGTCATTGGTGGTGAAGCTGGCGTACCAAGTTCTGTCCCGGGCGCCTCGCCCGAAAAAAACCCGCCCACGAACAATCCGCTCGGCCTCGGGTCTAAGATGCCGTTTTCCCATCAAACGGCCCTGTCCTGCTAATGCAGACAATTGCCGCCGCATGCAGCTAGCAAACACCCCACCTTCAATGGGCGGTCGGACTTGACGGTTATCGCTGTAACCAGTATCTACCCACACGTTTAGCTCTTCGCCGCAAAGCACTTTGTGCGTTGGCGACCGCCATTCGGCACTCATTCAATTCGTCTTCGGTTCTTCTTCCTGTGTTTAAGGATTGCGCCGTGGGCAAACCGTGGCCGGCAATCGCCGTTCTATTCGCAGCCGTGTGCCTGCCAGCATCGGCGCGCGCACAGCGAGTCGAATTCCCCACGCCGGCCGCTCCTTCAATGTCGCCGCCTCTGCTTTCTCCTCCGCCGCCCACCTTCGATCCATACGCCTTGCCCAGCACCTCATCGCCGATGGCCGCCCCATCGCTGTCTCCCGCCGCATCGCCGTACGCCGCTCCAAGCACATTCTCGCCTTATTCCACCGGTCCTGCTTACGGCGCGCCTTACGACGGAACTCCGTCCGCTTTGTATCCGGCCGGCGCACCCGTCTACAACGGCCCAAGCTTTGAGCCGGTTACCAGCACTTGGACAAAAACCATGCACTTTCTCCAGGAAGTCGACGTCGACGAAACCTGGCTAGCACGCGGTGGCGGCCAGCACGCCCTGGGCATCAACACCATCAACACCTGGGCTACCTTCGCCTTGCCGTTTTATTGGAACCCCAATCCAATCCTGATTACCCCAGGCTTTCAATTGAACTTGTGGGACGGACCCGAAACATCCTCTGTCCCTCCCCCAAATCTGCCCGGACAAACCTATGGTGCCTACCTCGATGCCGCCTGGAATCCGCAAATCACTAATTGGTTCGGCGGCGAACTGGAAATCAGCCCAGGCATTTATACCGATTTCCAACATACCAATAGCGACAGCTTTCGCATCCTTGGTCGCGGCCTCGGGGTAATAACATTTACACCCACGCTGCAGTTCAAGTTGGGCATCTGGTATCTCGATCGCAATAAGATAAAACTCCTCCCCGCTTTCGGCGTTGTCTGTACACCTAATCCCGATGCCCGCTACGAAATTTTCTTCCCCGCCCCCAAGCTTGCCCACCGCTGCTCCACGGTCGGTAACCATCAACTCTGGGCCTACATCCGTGGCGAATACGGCGGCGGCGCCTGGACCATCGAGCGCGCCGGCTTCGGTCCCGACGATTTCGATTACAACGATATCCGCTTCGCCGTCGGCATCGACGTCCTGCCCGAAACGCAATCCGGCCTCCGCGGTTACCTCGAAGTCGGTTACGCCTTCGAACGCCAACTCGTCTTCCGCAGCAATCAGCCTGGCACCTTCAATATCTCCGATACCGTTCTCGTCGGTGGCGGGCTCGCATTCTGATCCATCGATTTAGTCATGGCGGAACCAATGAAAAGAAATCGATTCAGCCAATTACTGCGATTCACACTCGCCGCGGCATTCAGCAGCGCGGCGCCTGTCGCTCACGGTCAGCAATCCAGCGAACCATACCTCGTCGAAACTTTGTCCCCCGCACAACCATATTCACAAATTGCCGCCCCCAATGGGCTCACGCCCCTTCCGCCGCTGCAGCAATTCCCTACGCAGTCCACAGCCGTACCGTGGCCCGCCGCGCCAGCTCCGTCTCCTGCCGCTACAGATGCCTCCGATCCCAACCACCTCCGCCTCGCCTCATTCCCCCGCGACGCCACTGAACCTTTGCTCGATCAGCCCAACAACTTCGTCTTAATTCCCGAAGCGCAGCAGCCGAGTATGCCGCCGCAGCGAGCCGGCATGTTCCAGCGCATCGCCGCTACCACCACCTACCTGCCCCGCTTCGACGAAAACACTGGCGTCGGTTTTGAAGATACCGAAATCTATGCCGTCTTCGGCGTTCCCTTCCCCACCCGCGACATGCCTCTGCTCATTGAGCCAGGCACCGATTTTTGGGTTCTCGATGCGCCCGGCTTCAATCTTCCGCCGAACGTCCACGACGATTACCTGGAGTTTCACTGGCTCGGCAAACTCAACGATTGCTGGGCCGCCGATCTCATGGTCACTCCTGGCTGGCACAGCGATTATCAAAACTCCAACGGCTCGCAAGCCTTCCGTCTGGAATCACACGCCGTCGTGGCTTACTCCTGGTCGCCCACATTAAAAATCGCCGTCGGCGCCGCCTACTGGGGTCGCCTTAATGCCAACGTCGTCCCCGCCGGCGGCATCATCTGGACCCCCAACGCAGACACCCGCTTCGAGCTCATCACTCCCAAGCCGCGCATCGCCTACCGTGTCGATTGCAGCCAAGACTTTGAACGCTGGGCCTACATCGCCGGCGAATTCGGCGGCGGCCAATGGGCCATCGAGCAAACCCCTGGCTTCGACAACCAAGTGAACTACAGCGATTACCGCGTTATGCTCGGCGTCGAGCACAAAAGCCTGAACCTCGGCCTCAACGGCTTCGCCGAAATCGGTTACGTCTTCGGCCGACAGCTAGAGTACCAGTATCTGCTGCCCGATCAGAACCTGCCCAGCACCATGATGGTTCGCCTCGGCGTGTCGTACTAGGAAATTTAAGAATTCCTAGACTCATCGGCGTATCGATCCTTCGAACTTACCAGCCATTCCCATCGCCCGTTGCACCGCCGCCCCCATATCCGCCGGGCTTTCAGCAATCTCAATTCCTGCTGCCTTCAGCGCCGCCAATTTCTCCTCCGCCGTTCCCTTGCCGCCGCTAATAATCGCCCCAGCATGTCCCATCCGCTTTCCCGGCGGCGCGGTGCGGCCAGCAATAAACGCTGCTACCGGCTTCGTCACATTTTGCTTCACATAGGCTGCGGCTTCTTCTTCCGCCGTGCCGCCAATTTCCCCCATCATCAAAATCGCTTCCGTCCCCGGATCGGCCTGAAACATCGCCAGCAGATCAACAAACGACGTCCCCACAATCGGATCGCCCCCCAACCCCACGCATGTCGATTGTCCCAGCCCCAAATTCGTCAATTGCCAAACGGCTTCATAAGTCAGCGTCCCGCTACGGCTCATCACGCCAACTTTCCCCGGCTTGTGGATGTACCCCGGCATGATGCCAATCTTGCATTCCCCCGGCGTAATCACTCCCGGGCAATTCGGCCCAACTAGAACTGACTTACTCCGCTTCACAATCGGATAAACCCGCGCCATATCCAGCACAGGCACCCCTTCTGTGATGGCGACCACGGTCTTAATTCCCGCATCCACCGCTTCCAAAATCGCATCGGCCGTAAATGCCGGCGGCACAAAAATCATCGTGGCATCCGCGCCGGTCTTCTCCACCGCTTCCATCACCGTGTCGAACACCGGCACCCCTTCCACCGTCTCGCCCCCCTTACCCGGCGTCACACCACCCACCATCTTCGTGCCGTATTCTTTGCACCCGCGCGTATGAAACTGCCCCACCTTGCCGGTAATCCCCTGGCAAATCACTCGCGTGTTTTTGTTAATCAGAATTGACATATGACTTTTCGACCCGACCTATTTAGCGGCGGCGACAATCTTTTTCGCCGCATCGGTTAATCCGTCTGCCGCAATCATCGCCGCACCGCTATTCGCCAAAATCTTGCGCCCCTCTTCCACTTCTGTTCCCTCGAGCCGTACCACCAGCGGCACATTGAAACCCACGGACTTGTAGGCCTCGACAAGCGCATTGGCGATCGTCGTGCATCGCATAATCCCGCCGAAAATAT
>DASXPQ010000036.1:0-5477 GCA_036493575.1 Pirellulales bacterium | reverse complement strand
GTCGGCTTCGCCAAGATGTTCCAGCATTAACATGCCGGACAGAATCACCGCCGTCGGGTTCACTTTGTTCTTGCCTTTGTACTTGGGAGCGCTGCCGTGCGTGGCTTCGAACACGGCGCCGTCGGGTCCGATATTCGCGCCGGGGGCAACTCCCAAGCCGCCGACCAATCCGGCGGCCAAATCGCTCAGCACATCGCCGTATAAATTCGGCAGGACCAGCACGTCGTACAACTCCGGCTTCTGCACAAGCTGCATGCACATGTTGTCAACAATGCGATCTTCAAATTCGATGTCGGGATATTTCGCCGCCACCTGCCGCGATACTTCCAGCCATAAGCCATCGCTGTACTTCATGATGTTTGCTTTGTGAACGCTGGTCACCTTTTTGCGGCCATACTTGCGGGCGTATTCAAAGGCATACTTCACAATTCGCTCGGTGCCGGTGACGCTGATTGGCTTGATCGATACGCCGGTTTCCTGCGCTGCGGTTTTGATTTTGTTGCCGGTCGATTTTTCGTTGATGAATTTGATCAGATCGGCGGTTTCCGGCTTTCCTTTTTCAAACTCGACGCCGGCGTACAGGTCTTCGGTGTTCTCACGGACAATGACCAGGTCGATCGGCACGCTTTCGAAAAAGCTGCGGACGCCTTTGTATTGCTTGCAGGGCCGCACGCAGGCGTAGAGATTGAGCGCCTGCCGCAAATAGACGTTGATGCTGCGGAAGCCGGTGCCCACGGGTGTGGTAATGGGCGCTTTTAGCGCACACTTCGTCCGCTTGACGCTGTCCATGGTGGCTTCGGGGAGCGGCGTGCCGGTGCGAGCCATCACGTCCACGCCTGCTTCCTGGACGTCCCAATTGATTTTCACGCCAGTGGCGTCGATGCATTTTCGGGCGGCCTCGGCCAACTCCGGTCCGGTGCCATCACCGGTGATCAGCGTAACGTCATATGCCATGTTGATGTTCTCTTAGCTAATTAATTCACGCCGGCACCGAAACTCCCCAGATTCTCGCGTCGAGTGCGACGACCGAAATTAACAAAAGTAGTCGTGAGCGTCAACGACCGGAGGTAGAGCAGTTTTTGTTAGAATGGGTTTGGTTGGCCCTGTTAGAAAACGAATTGAGTTGATGGGCATGCTTGAAATAACCAATTTACTGGCGGAGATTCCAGCGAACTTGCCGGAGGAACTTGTGCAGACGCTGGTGCGCGCGCCGGGGGTGCAGATTGTGCGCGTGGTTTCGCAGGGACATGCTTCGCCGGAAGGATTTTGGTACGACCAGGAAGAGAATGAATTTGTGGTGCTGATGGCCGGGGCGGCGCGGCTGGTGTTTGAGGACCAAGCGGAACCGGTGGAGATGGCGCCGGGGTCGTGCGTGAAGATTGCAGCCCATCGGCGGCATCGGGTGGATTGGACCGATCCGCAGCAGCCGACGGTGTGGTTGGGGATTTTTTATTAATTCCAAAAATGGCGTTGGCGGGCCATGAAAGAATCGATCCATCACGAGGTTCTGATTGGGGGCGTGGAGAAGCGGGAGATTCGCATCTGCGATTATGATCCAGCGTGGCGGGAGAAATTTGAGCGGCACGCGAAAATTGTTGGTGACGCGCTCGGTGATCGCGCGATTCGGATAGAACATGTTGGGTCGACAGCGGTGGAAGGGCTGGCGGCCAAGCCGATTGTTGACATTTTGTTGGTTGTGGAGAATTCCGGTGACGAAAGCAGCTATCTACCTGCGCTGGAAGCGGCCGGATACGCGCTGCGGGTGCGGGAGCCAGATTGGCACGAGCATCGGATGCTTCGGACGCCGCAACTGGATGTGCAAATCCACATTTTCTCAAGCGGCTGTTCGGAAATTGAGCGGCTGCCGACTTTTCGCGATTGGCTGCGGTCGCATGATGACGAGCGGCAGCTCTACGAGGCGACGAAGCGGAGATTGGCGGCACAGGAATGGCCAGATATGAATGCCTATGCCACTGCGAAGTCGGAAGTGATTGAGGGGATATTGGCGGCGGCACGTCTGGGCAGGTAACGGGGGAAGAATCCTACTTCGCTTTAGCTCTGATTTCTTTAACTGCCGCACCGAATCCTGCACTGTAATTGTTGGGACTTACATATGCGCATTGAAAGCTGCTGGGGAAGAATAGCCGGTTGTACGAGGACAATGATGGAACTGCATTTGTCCATCGCCGCTTCCCTCGCATCAATAAAATGACGGCATTACGCTCAACAGCATCTCTAGCTAGCGTAAAGCTGTAATCTTGCGAAGGCAATCGTTCACACTTTTTGTACCGTTTAGAGTGATATGGGAAGTATTCGACACAAAGTACATTTTGTGCCACAGCTTCAAGACCTACCGCTTGAATTAAAGAACCTAGCCGTTCTTCCCACCAATTCGTCCGATTTGGTCGAAGCTTCGGATCTAAAAGATAGAAGGGATAATCGCTTGGCTTATGAAGAAGGTTTCCACGATTTCTCTTGATGAACTCGGGCCGCGAATGGTTAACGGGATCTTTGTCCTTGTTCCATCCAGGATTGAGGTTCAAAAGCACAACTGGTGCGTCTGGCCGACCGAGGAACGGTTCAGGCAATACACTTAGGTGTACCTTAAACAGCGAATCCGTTTCTAATCTTGCATTATGGGCCTCTATGATGGCTCCGTCGGAGTCAAGTACATATGGCGCATTGTCCGGCAAATCGTTCCACGGATTGAACGTTGAAGAAAGCCCCATCTAATTGCCCCACCATTAATTGATGTAGGTCGCTAATAGATATCAAAGCCCACGCCGCGGAGATTTGCGGGAAGCGAGTTGACCAAGAATGTCGCCCGCATTTGAGAAGCGCGTCAATAAAATCATGGCGGCGATGATGAAGGGTTTGTGGGAGGCTTCGCGGTAGGTGGCGAGGCGCTGCTTTTCAAAAACGGTGGCGGCGACTTCGCCTTCTTTGCAACTGACGCCCGTGATGTCGGCCGGCAAGCAGTGCATGTACAGGGCTTTGCCGTTTTTGGTGGCCGACATTAATTTCTCAGTGCATTCCCAACTTTTGAAACGGGCGTTGTTGGCCAGAGCATCTTTTTCCAGGGCGGCGAGCTTGTCGTTTTCTTTCGCCCGCAGGATTTTGGTGCGCTCCTGCATGACGCGGAACGGGGCCCAGCTTTTGGGATAGACGATATCGGCATTTTTGAAAGCGTCTTCCAGGCTGTGGACGTGCTCGAAGGAGCCGCCGGATTCCTTGGCGTGCTTGGCAGCGGTTTGAAGTGTTTCGGGGACGAGATCATAACCTTCGGGATGTGCCAGGACGACGTTCATGCCGAAGCGAGTCATCAAGGTGATGATGGCTTGGGGAACGGAGAGGGGCTTGCCATAGGACGGGGAGTAGGCCCAGGTCATGGCGATGCGTTTGCCTTTGAGGTTTTCCAGCGAGCCAAAGGTTTTTTGCAGGTGCAGCAGATCAGCCATGGATTGCGTGGGGTGATCTAGATCGCACTGCAGGTTGATGACCGCGGGGCGCTGGGGCAAAACACCTTCCTTGTAACCTTCTTCCACGGCATTACTGACTTCGACCATGTATTTGTGGCCTTCGCCCAGGAAGATGTCGTCGCGGATGCCGATGGCTTCGGCGACGAAGGAGATCATGTTGGCGGTTTCGCGGACGGTTTCGCCATGGGCGATTTGTGATTTGCCTTCGTCGAGTTCTTGCAGCGGCAGGCCAAGCAAGGAGGCGGCGCTGGCAAACGAAAAGCGAGTGCGCGTGGATTGATCGCGAAAGTTGGAAACGGCAATGCCGCCGTGGAAGACGCGGGTGCTGATGTTGGCGCGGTAGAGTTCTTCCAGCGCCTCGGCAATCAGCAGCGTGGCGTGGAGATCGTCGGTGGACCGCTCCCAGGTCAGCAGAAAATCTTTTTGGTAAAGCGCAGGCTTGAGGGAGGCGAGACGGTCGAGCTGAGGTTTGATAGTTTCGGGCATGGGAAGCGGAATGAGGGGTGAGTAAGTGAGTGGTGGGAGGAAACGATGAACGATGAAGTGGAAAGGCGGAGTGCGGTGGGCTAAGCGGCGGCGACGGCTTTGTTGAATGAATCAATTTGGCGGTCCCATTCGGCGGCCTGGGCGAACATTTGGGTCCAGAAGTCGGGATCCCAGAGGCGGCGGAGGTCGTCGGCGGTGCGCTGCTGTTGTTCGACCCAGGTGAAGTATTTGAAATTGTGCAGTTGCTTGCGGTCGTGGTAGTTGAGCTCGCGCATGGTGTCGGAACCGATGCCTTCAATGTAGCGGCCGAAGTGGCGGACGGCATCGAGCTCTTTGTAGGCCCCGTGCTGGTGGCGCATTTCTTCGAGGCGGGAGCCGTACAGCTCGAGCGAATCGGTCATGGGCAAAAACAGGATATCGCGATCATTCATTTCAAAAAACTTGGCGGTTTTGATGGCGGACACCAAGTTGCAGATACCGGAAATGCCCAGAAGGTTGAGCTGGTCGATGGTTGCCGATGGGACGCCTTGTTTTTCGAGGAAGGCGCGGCCAGCGTCTTCGTTGAACAGACGCAGCAGGGAGAGGCATTGCTCGTCGTCGATGGCGGCGACGACATCGGTGTTGCGGACGTTGTGAATCCAGGGGACGTGCTTGTCGCCGATGCCTTCGATGCGGTGATCGCCGAAGCCGCACTGGAGCAATGTGGGGCATTGAAGCGATTCTGTGGCGACGACGCGGACTTCCGGATATTTTTTCCTAAGGAAATCGCCGGCGGCGATGGTGCCGGCGCTGCCGGTGGCGGAGATGTAGCCGGCGAGGCGCTGGCCGGGCTTGGCGATGCGGGTGAAGATTTCGTCGATGACGCCGCCCGTGAGGTGGTAGTGCCAAGCAGCGTTGCCGAACTCTTCGAACTGGTTGAAGATGACGCAATCGGGACGGGTGCGTTTGATTTCCCAGCATTTGTCGTAAATTTCTTTGACGTTGGCTTCGCCGCCGGGAGTTTTGATGACTTCGGCGCCGATGGAGGCCAGCCAATCGAAGCGTTCGCGAGACATTTGCTCCGGCAAGATGGCTACCGCGGTGCAGCCCAAGAGAGCGCTATCGAAGGCGCCGCCGCGGCAATAATTGCCGGTGCTGGGCCAAACGGCTTTTTGGGCGGTGGGATCGAACTGGCCGGAAACCAACCGGGGGACCAAACAGCCGAAGGCGGCGCCGACTTTATGGGCGCCGGTGGGGAAATACTTGCCGACCAGGCCAACGATGCGCGACGGGACGCCGGTGAGGGCGGGAGGGAATTCGACCCAGTTGCCTTGGTTGTAGGCGCCGGATTTGGGATCGTTTTTCCAGGTGATGCGGAACAGGTTGACGGGGTTGATATCGTTAAGGCCCACGCCAGTGAGGCGCGAGCGGACGGCGGGCGGAATTTTTTCCGGGTCCTTCAGTTGGGCGAAAGTCGGAACGACGATGTTGCGTTCGCGGCAACGACGGATGGTTTTTTCGAGGGTTTTTTGA
>DASXPQ010000035.1:0-11901 GCA_036493575.1 Pirellulales bacterium | reverse complement strand
CCATCGTCGGCCCGCCCCCAGCCGTCGTCGTGGCCGATCCCTACTACGGCCCATATTACGGCTATCGCCCCTACTACGGCCCGCGCGTCGGCGTAACATACGTCTCGCGCTAGACACCCGCATTACCGCGCCGCCCTGTCGCCATCACCCGGCTCGAAGTCTATAATGACTTCGCCCTATGACGACGGATTCTTCTTCGCCGATTGCATCACCCGGAGCGTTTTCTCCCGCGCGCCCCTGGCCGCTGTGGCCCGCCTGGACAATTCTCGGCCTCGGCGCAGCGACCATTGCATACTTTCAAATCATTGGGCTAACCGATAACGGCACCTCCAACGGCTTCACATTCATTGCCGTCTTCGTGCTGTTGATTCTGCTTGGATTGTGGACCGCATTCTTTTCGCCATTTTCACGCCCGGCGCGCTGGTGGTGCATCGCGTCGGCAATCGCGCTGATCGCGTTGCTATTCGCCGTCCTTCGCCTCGATGGTTTTACCGGAAATTTGGTTCCCCGAGTCACTTGGCGTTGGACCCCCAAACCCGACACCGTTTTAGCGCAGAACCGCCTTGAAGAATCGCAGTACGAGGCCGACGTCCATCCAACTACACACGATTACCCTGGCTTCCTGGGCGCAAACCGCGACGCCTTTGTGCCCGACGTCCATTTAGCAACCGATTGGACCGTAAACCCACCCAAACAGCTTTGGCGACAGCCGATCGGCGCCGGCTATTCCGCCTTCGCCATCATCGGCAACGCCGCCCTCACCCTAGAACAGCGCGGCGAGCAAGAACTAGTCACCTGTTACGACTTGAACACCGGCCACCTCTTATGGCATCACGGCATTCAAGCCCGGCACTACAACGCAATTGGCGGCGACGGCCCCGGTTCCACGCCCACCATTCACGATGGGCGAGTTTACGCCCTCGGCGGCACCGGTGTTCTCCGCTGCCTCGATGCCGCCACCGGCCGCCAAATTTGGATTCGCGACGTACTGGCCGATGTAGGCACCACCTACGAAACCGATCGTGCCGGCGTTTGGTGGGGCCGCTCAGCCTCGCCGCTCATCGTCGATAATCTCGTCGTCGTCCCCGCCGGCGGCCCCCCGGCCGGCCCAAAAGTTTCACTGGTCGCCTACGACAAGCACACCGGCGACATAGTCTGGAAGGGCGGCAATCGCCAAGTCAGTTACAGTTCCCCCAGCCTCGCCACCTACGACGGCGTCCGCCAAATCGTCATCGTGAACGAAGACAACATCACCGGTCACAATCCAGTCACGGGCGAAGTTCTGTGGACTGCCACCTGGGAAGGCAGCAGCAACAGCACGGCTAGCGCCTCGCAAACCGTCCAAGTTGCCCACGATAATTTTTTCGTCTCCAAGGGCTACTCGATGGGCGGCGGCGCGCTGTTCGAAGTAAAGCACAGCAACGAGCCAGCTACCGACCAGAAAAATGGCACCTGGAGCGTCAAACGCCTCTGGCACAATCACCGTGTTCTGCAAACCAAGCTCGACAACGTGATTATCAAAGACGGATCTATATACGGCCTGTCCGACGGCATTTTGCAATGCGTCGAGCTGGCCACCGGCAAGCGCCTCTGGGCCGGCGACGATTACGGCCACGGCCAACTTCTCCGCATCGGCAACGTTCTGCTCATCACCAGCGAAACCGGCGAACTCGCCCTGGTGGAACTGAATCCCGACGCTTTCCATCAGTTAGCAAAAATTCAAGCATTGGAAGGCAAAACCTGGAACAACCCTGCCCTCTCCGGCAATCTGCTGTTGGTCCGCAATGCCCAGGAAGCTGCCTGCTACGAGTTGCCGCTAGCAAAATAAGAATGCTTACGGTACTTCTTGCTCCAGCAGCCAATCTTCGAGATTGATTTGCTGCACATACGGAGCCCGCAACAGCGAACTGCGCGTCGGCAAAATCTTCGACAGCCACGGCCGCCGCACCGCTCTGGAAACCGCTCGCAGGCCAACACCTTCCCACGATTTCGCCGCCAGTTGCGTTGTCACGTTGTCGGCCACGCGCTTGAAAGTGGCCGGCACCAGGTTCGGTTCCGGACCCACGTGCACAATGGTGTCGATGCCCATCGCCAGAGTTTCGCTCACCGCATCCCACAACCGCTGCGGATGGTCCACCCACTTCGCCACCAATTCTCGGGCGTTGTAATCGTTATAACTTAGCTTACCGGTGACCAGTGAAAGCACGGCCGGTTTCGGTCCATCAGAACTCGACGGCAACGTGTGCATCATCACGGCTGCCCGGTTAGGAATGTTTCGCTGCCACATAATCGGCGTATGCAACGGCGGCCACCGGCTCTCGTTCTTTCGCAAGTACAGTTTTTGCGGCAGCCATTCCCGCATCAAATCTGCAAACCTGTCGATGGTATCCCCCTGCCCCATCAACAGCAGCGAATTCGGCGCTAAAAACGACGAAATGCCAATCACGCCCCGCCCCGCCATGTTAATCCGCAAACAAAGTTTGAACACCGCATTGGTATCCAGCGCCGGCCCGCGGGAAAATAGCACTCCCAACGTCACGTCCCGCGCCAATTCCGCACAATCGCCTGCCAATAACAGCGGCACGTGCAAGGCGGTCGCCATGTCCATCACGCCGCCGGCCACCAGCGCGCCAATTTCTCCCAGGCTGTACCCAAATCCCATGCGGGCTCGGGCGTACTCAATATCAAAAAACTCGTCCAGCAGTTTCAGATGCGCTTGCTCCATCGCCATGATCAAGGCCACGGCGTCGGAATAAGAATCCAAATCGGTCTCTTGCCTGCGCTCCACACGATCAACCAAATCAATCTTCCGCGATAACAAATCGCTGGCAATTTGCGATCCGTCTCGCAAAAACCTCTCAACAATCGGCCTATACGCCCGATGCGCCAACAATTCCGCGCTCCGCCCCAAATTGGTGACGTTGTAACCGCGAAACACAAACGCAGAATTCGAAATTCGTTCTTTCAAATTAATCATGGACGGCGTCGGCAGGTCACTCGCTTTGGCCTGGTTGATCTCAATCATCAATGTCGTGGCATCATACTCCATCGGACACACTCCATGCGATTCCAGTTCCTCACTCTGGCGTGCCTTGTCGTGCCACAGTCCGCCGACTACAACGATGGAATCCGCCCTACAGCCATTTTTGTCCGAAGTTCGGCCTCCCCATGACATCTACAAAAACGACCGACCTAACAGGCCAAGTGGCCGTTGTCACCGGCTCATCCAGCGGCATCGGTCGTGCCACTGCACTTGAGCTGGCGGCAGCCGGCGCAGATGTGTTGCTGCACGCGGCACACAATCGCGCAGGGGCGGAACAAGTGGCAGACGAAATTGCTCGCCTCGGTCGCAAATCGCATATCCTTCTGGCCGATTTTGCAGACGATCAAGCCACCCCAAAGTTCGCCACCGCCGCCTGGAACTGGCGCGGCGCCGTCGATATTTTGATCAACAATGCCGGCGCCGATATCCTCACCGGCGATCATCGCAAATCCGATTTTTCAGAAAAACTCCGCCGGCTGTGGCACGTCGATGTCCTGGCCACCGTCCAACTTTCCAAGGCCATCGGCGCACAAATGAAACAGCGGGGCCGTGGAATTATCATCAACATCGGTTGGGATCAGGCCGAAACCGGCATGGCCGGCGACACCGGCGAGCTATTCGCGCTGTCCAAAGGCGCCGTCATGGCTTTCACCCGCAGTTTTGCCAAATCGCTGGCTCCGCAAGTGCGCGTCAATTGCATCGCCCCTGGCTGGATTAAAACCGAGTGGGGCCAGCATGCCAGCGAGCAATGGCAACAGCGCGCCACACAAGAATCATTATTACAGCGCTGGGGCACGCCGGAAGACATCGCCAAAGCCGTCCACTTTTTGGCATCCCCTTCATCTCAATTCATCACAGGCCAAATTATCCCAGTGAACGGCGGACGCTGATAAATTCGCGGTATCCCATCACCGGGTTCATCAAAGTTATGATCCAGCAAACTCACAGCAAGCCGCGCGGAACTGCTGATGCCCGCCGGGATGGCGAATCGCCGACTCTTAACGATTGGCCGGGAATCGTCGTTGAATTGCGGCCGGCGCCCGATCCTTCCGAAGCTTTCCGGCGCTTAGCTGGCCTGCCGCAGTGCATTTTTTTCGATAGTGCGCTGGCCGATCCGGAATTGGGCCGCTATTCGTTCATCGCCGCCGATCCGTTTCAATGGATCACGTCTAATCCGGACGATCCGTCCTTGTGGCAGCGAATTCAACATTGCTTGGAAACTTACACCGTCCCCACGTTGCCCGATTTGCCGCCGTTCCAAGGCGGGGCGGCCGGACTATTCTCGTACGATCTATTGCGCAGCCTGGAGCGCTTGCCAAAGCCACGCTTCGATGAATTCCAAGTCCCAGACCTGGCGCTCGGCCTTTACGATGTTGTCCTGGCATTTGATCATCTGAGCGGCCGCGCCTGGATCATCTCGCAAGGCTTTCCCGAAACCGATCCTGTTTTGCGGCATCGGCTCGCGCAGGCTCGGGCTGCGCAAATCCAAGGCCGATTAGAAACATCCGACCACTCGGCATCACTTTCTGCAGCAGCGCGCCCTTATTCTTCCAATGCGCAACACGAAGGCCCAGTTCCAATCGCTAGCTTGGCGCCGCAATTTCCGGTCGGGAATCTGTCGTCCCTGACCAGCAATTTTTCCCAGGAGGATTATCTAGCGATGGTCCGCCGCGCAATCGAATACATTTACGCCGGCGACGTTTTTCAAGTGAACCTGGCGCAGCGGTTACTGTATCCGGCACAGGACGATTCCGTATCGCTTTACCTCCGGCTGCGACAGTACAATCCCGCCCCGTTTGCCGCCTACTTTGATCTCGGAAATTTCCAAATCGCCAGCGCCTCACCCGAGCGATTTCTCAAAGTTTGCGACGGTTACGTTGAAACTCGCCCGATCAAAGGCACCCGCCCCTTGCTCCACGATCCGCAGGCGGACCACCGCGCAGCCGAAGAACTGCTTTCCAGTCCGAAAGATCGCGCCGAAAACGTGATGATCGTCGATCTATTGCGCAACGATCTGTCGCGCGTCTGCCGCTATCACAGCGTCATCGTTTCCGATCTCTGCCGCCTGGAGCGTTACGCATTTGTGCAGCACTTGGTGTCCGTCGTCCGCGGCCAATTGCGCGCAGGCTGTGGCCCGCTCGATCTGGTCCGCGCCGCCTTCCCCGGCGGTTCCGTCACCGGCGTGCCAAAAATCCGCGCCATGCAAATCATCGCCGAATTGGAGCCCACAGCCCGCGGACCCTATTGCGGCTCCCTGGGCTATCTCGGATTCGACGGCGCCATGGATATCAGTATCCTCATCCGCACCATCGTTGCCGGCCGCGGCTGGTGGCAACTTCCTGTCGGCGGAGGCATTGTTGCTGAAAGTGATCCTGAGCGCGAATACAAAGAAACTTGGACCAAAGCCGCCGGCCTCCTCCGCGCATTGAGCTGACCGAACACCGGTAGTGTGTCACTTTTATTCAGCCTGCCGCCCCTCTGCCGCTTTGCAAGGTGAATCGGATACGATGGGGGGATGAGTTGGCGACCGATAATTATTGGCTTAATTGCTTCGTTGCTGTTCACTAATCGACTGCCACGGATATTGCATTCATTGGAGGAAGGCGTATTCAAGTGTCCTTGGTGCGGTCGGTGGCTACGGCCGGAGGCTGAATGGTGCCGACACTGTCGGCGGTTGAGATTGCCGCGATAGAATTCTCCGGATTAGACTGACACACCACTCGCTTGTTTGACTCATCTCGGCATTTCTAAAGGGGGCTGTTATGAACTTGATGAAGCCGAAAGACCTGTTCAGAGTGATTGTGGCTGTCTTTGGCCTCTGGGGTATTTTCGTCGGCGCGTTGGATATGATAGCTGGAGTTTGTTACACACTCGGTCTTGCAGACCATCCACATGAATCTGCCAGGTACTATGGCGTTAGGGGATTGTTGACATTGATCCTGGGAGTTGTCGTGATGGTCGTTTTTCCAATCGCCGATTGGGCATTTCCTGAGAAATACGATAGCGAGGAGCAGAATTCTCAGGATTAGACTGACACACTAACCATCTCTGCCGCAGTTTGCAAACCCGCCCGCTTTCCGTTACTGTCATACTTCCGGCGCGCTATTCTGATCGTCGCCAATCTCTTCCGGGGAAGTGTGCATGAGTCAGCCTGCGGACCATCTCGATCCTTTTGGCGAGCGCCTCATGCGCATCGCTTGGCGCAAGCCCCCCGCCGACATTGCCGAGCGCACCCGTCGCCGCGTCACCGTGCATCTCTTGCCGTTCTTGTTTTTCCTCTATGTCCTGGCCTATCTCGATCGCGTCAATGTTTCCGTGGCCAGTTTGCAAATGGTTAAGCCGGTTTCCGAAGGAGGCTTGGGATTTACTGATTACGTCATCGGCATCGGCATCGGACTGTTCTTTTGGGGCTATTGGATTCTAGAAATCCCCAGCACCGTCAGCGTCGTTCGGCTCGGCGCTCGCTGGGTATTCGCCCGCGTTTTAATTTTATGGGGTTTGTGTGCTTCGGCGGTGGGTTTCATCGGTATGGTGGGAATGAATAAAGCTTTCGGCTGGCTGCCAACGTTGCCCATCGATTGGCCGCTGCTGGGCGGCGGTTTTGCCTGGATCAATGCGCTGCGCGACGATCCCCAACACCAGTTTTATTTCCTCCGTTTCATGCTCGGTTTTTTTGAGGGAGGCTTTTTTCCATCGGTCATTGTCTATTTGTCCCTCTGGTTTCGTCCACAGGACCGCGCCAAAGCCATCGCCAGCTTCATGATTGCCATACCCCTTTCCAATGCGCTGGGACTGCCGATTTCCGGTCTGCTGCTCAATGTGAACTGGTTGGGGCTCGCGGGTTGGCGATGGATTTTCATCACCGAGGGGTTTTTGCCCGTTGCAGCCGGCATTGCGACATTATTCTTATTACCGAATCGGCCCAGAGATGCCAAATGGTTGCCGGCGGCAGAACAATTGTGGCTTGAAGAGCAACTTGTCCACGAACGCGAGTCGCTTAAGTCGCACAGCCATTGGGGCTGGCATCGACACGTGGGCATGGTCTTGGTGCTCACCGCCGTTTACTTCAGTTTGAATGTGGTGGCGTACGGACTGAACGGCTTTATGCCTGCCATCATCAAATCGCAGTCAGGCCTCAAAGATACTTGGGCCGCTATTCTTGCATCCCTGCCTTTTGTCATGAGCTTTCTTGTAATGCTGGTCAACGGCTGGCATTCCGATAAAACCGGCGAGCGACCTTGGCACGTTTCCATTCCGCTCATTCTGCTTGGCATTGGCGTTTTGTTGGCGGCGCTGCTCGAAGGTTTCGGGATTCTCCCGGTCCTCATCATGATTTTTTGGGTAGGCGCTTGCCTGTTCATCTATCTGCCACCGTTTTGGGCCATTCCCACGATGTTTTTGGGCGCGACCGCCGCCGCGTCAGCCATCGGCTTTATCAACATGATCGGAAATTTAGGCGGATCGCTCGGACCCTATTTAGTCGGCAGCGCAAAAACGGGAAACGCCAGCTTTACCGTGGGCCTACTCCGATTGGCTCCGTGGCCGATCGCCGGCGGCATCATTATTTTGATCGTCGCCTTCGTGCGTCGCTCAAAGAATCACCAGTGGCCCGTTTCCAGACCACCAGACCACCAGACCCCAGACCACCAGACCTACAGCAGCCCATAATCCGTCAGCGTCTTCCGCAGCTTAGCCTCGCTCGCCGCATCCAGCGGCGTCATCGGCAGCCGCAGCGCGCCGGTATCGCGCCCCAACAGCTTCATTGCTGCTTTGATCGGAATCGGATTCGTAGACAGGCCGAGCATGTCGCGGCACAGCGGAAACAATTTTCGGTGCCACTTCAGCGCCTCGGCAATATTGCCGCTGTCAAACGCCTTGCACAACGCAATCACATCTTTCGGCACAATGTTTCCCGCCACCGAAATCACGCCGCGGCCCCCCACCGACAACAGCGGCAGCGTCAAACTGTCATCCCCGCTCAAAATCGTCAAATCCGTCAGCGACGCAATCGCCGATGCTTGATCGAGCGACCCCGTCGCCTCCTTCACCATCGTAATGTTCTTAAATTCCGCCAATCGTGCAAACGTTTCCGGCTCAATGTTCTTTCCCGTACGCGCCGGGATGTTGTACACGCACAGTGGCAAGTCGACCGCTTCGGAAAGCGCTTTGAAGTGCAAGTAAAAGCCTTCCTGCGTCGGCTTGTTGTAATACGGTCCCACAACCAGCGCCGCATCGGCCCCGTGCTTGGCCGCAAATTTCGTCAGCCGCAGCGCCTCCCGCGTGCTGTTGCTGCCAGTTCCCGGCATCACTTTCAGCCGCTTGTTGGCATATTCGACCGAAGCTGCCACCACCCGTTCATGCTCTTCGTGCGACAGCGTCGGCGATTCCCCCGTGGTTCCCACCGGACAAATGCACGTGGTCCCGGCGGCGACCTGAAACTCAATCTGTGCCTTCAGCGCTGGATAATCAACCTCGTCATTGCGAAACGGCGTCACAATAGCTACAGAAAGCCCAGAAAAATTTTCAGCACGAGTATTCATGGTTGTTGCATCATAGAAGAACGAAGAGCCACCTGTAAACCGCCGGGCAGTGGAATCCGTTTCAGAGCGGAAAATCCGTTAGTCTAACAGCCGTTTCATTTCGCGCACGGCTTCTCGCAACCCCACAAAAACCGCTCGGGAGATAATCGCATGGCCGATGTTCAGTTCATGCATTCCGTCAATGGTGGCTACAGATCCCACATTGTAATAATTCAGCCCGTGCCCAGCATGCAGCGCCAGGCCAGCGTCCCGAATTCGCTTACCCGCCGCCACCAACGTCGCCAGTTGCTCATTCTGCTGTTCACCCGATTTGGCCAGCGCGTAACTCCCCGTGTGTAGTTCAACCGCCTCAGCGCCGACCGCTTTTGCCAAATCCAGTTGTTTTGGATCAGGATCTAAGAATAAGCTCACATAAATTCCCGCATCGCGCATTTTGCCGACCGCCGTCGCCACCGCCTGGCGATGTCCCACTACATCCAGTCCCCCTTCCGTCGTCACTTCTTCGCGCCGCTCCGGCACCAAAGTCGCCTGATTGGGCTTCACGCGGCACGCAATCCCCACAATCTCGCTCGCCACGGACAATTCCAAATTCAATTTCACGCTCACGGTCTGTCGCAGCAGTTCCAAATCCCGATCCTGAATATGCCGCCGATCTTCACGCAAATGAATCGTGATCCCGTCCGCGCCCCCCAGCTCCGCTTCCGCCGCCGCCCAAATCGGATCGGGCTCATTCGTCCGCCGCGCCTGCCGCAGCGTGGCCACGTGATCGATATTAACGCCAAGCTCAGGCATGGAGAATCGAGTGGGAAGTAGTGTGTGATGAATTCGTAAGCGGCAGTGGCTTAGCGTCTCGCCGCTTCTCTTCGGTTATGCGGCATGCAGCATCGATTGTAAAGCGGTTGGCTAGACATTCCCTGCGAAAAAAGTGTTGTGCAATGACAACGCGGATTGAAATTTTTAAACACAGCAATATCTTGGATCGCAGCCAAACCCAAATGCGGGGCCGAACACACCACATGCCGGTGGCGTATCAAAAAGTAAGCCCGCAGCTCATCACCGGCGGATAAAGGTTATGCTTCAACAGGTGGCGCTCATACTGCAATGGAATGAGACGCGGCGATTGTCTCTTCTGCACCTTCCCGCATGGGCGGTTTTCAGTCCCGCTGGATGACGACAGGCGGTCTTGTTTGAATCTGAGCATTTTCCCGCGAATTAGGTTCACACTGGCTTCAAATTCGAGGTGAGCACAAACCATGAATTGCCAAGAATTGGCCGCACATATTGAGCGACTCCAGCCCGACGCTCCCTCGCGCGATGTCGCTCGGCTTTGTTTATTGCTCGCCAACGGAGTCGATAATCTCGATGCTCTGCGCCGCGACGACCGTATGGCTGATGCCTGGCAGGATGCGAACCTCCGACTTCAAGCGGCCAGCGATCAACACGCCGCCATGACCGAAGAATTGGAACAGTTGGCCAATATGGACCCTCGGCAGTTCTCTCTGGAACAAGTCTGGACGTTAATTCGCGCCATCAAAGTGCAAAGTCACATTCTGCAAATGTACGTGGGCCAGCCGGTAGTAAACGCTTAAATCGGCCAGCGCATCACTGTTGGACGCACCGCCTATTCACTTCGTCTCGCCCCACGCCAGCGCTGCGGGGCACGGCCTCAAGAATCCACCCAATAGCGGTGGCTGCGCCGCAAAGTTCAAATGAATCCGGCTGCCAATCGCCTGATGCCGGCCAATTAAATCGAGTTCGCAGTCTGCCTCCTGCGCTAGTCGGGTAATGCAACCCGTCGGCTCCAGCAGCCAGTTGCTATTGCGATACCCCCGCAATTTCGTCCCTGCCGTCCCCAACCAACTTTCGCCGGCCAGGGTCACTTCGACCGGTGTCGGCGGCATTCGTACCGCATTTCGCTTCGCCACCGCGCGCAAGGCGCCAACCATGGGCGTTCGTTTTCCATCGGCAGTTTCCAGATGCTGACAAAGGTATGCCAGCCCGCCCCCTTCCGCATAAATTCGCTTCCCCGAACAAACGTGCTGTTTCAGTGCCAACAACATGCAATGATTTTCCGCCAGCGCCGCGGCATGTTCGTGAGGCGATCCGCAGCCCAAATACACAATGTCGGTTTCGGCCGGCAACGATTCGTCCCGTAGCGGGGAAAACACACGCACCTTGGCCCCGCGCAGCTCCAGCATGTCCAGCGTGTCGGGAAAATAACAATGGAAAGCTTCGTCGTAAGCCACTGCTACATGCACCGTGCTATGTGGCAATGAAAAATGTTCGTCCGGCTGCGGCCTTGACCATTCCCCCGGCGTCCCCAACCGAGTCGCCAGCTGCATCACATTCGATACGCTTGAATACTGCCGCCACTCGTCGCTCAATCCATCGCACCATTCACGCGCTGGCTTGTTACCGCCCGATAATCCCGCAATGTTTTTTCGCAGCACGCAGCATTCGCCGAGCCCGCCGATCACCGGCACGCCCCACAGCGATTCCAAGATGGTTTGCCACCGATGAAAATCGCATTCACCGCTCACCCTATCCAGCAGCAATGCGTCCGCGGCCGGCCGCCCCGGAAGGTGGCAGTTTGTAATTAATTGAACATCAACCACGGCGACGCGCGGCAAATCCAGCCACTCGCACAACAAATCGAGACTACCTCCGGCCGTCTTCTCCCTTTGCTCCTTAGAACGATCGCAGCACTGCCTTGCAGCCTGGTCATACTTTCCTTCCACAATCGCCAAATCTCCCGCACTGGCTGATCGCAAAAAGGCATTGCGACAAACATCCGGGCTCATCAGCCAGCTATCCAAATGCCGCGCCGTATGTCCCGAAATCACCGCCGCCCCATCGCATGGCTTGAAGCACGCCCGCGATAGAAAACTTTGCGTCCGCACGCCCTCTTGTTCCAGTGCATTCAGTAGCCCCCACACAATCGGCTGCAAATCGGCTTCAGGCTGAATGGTGCCCACTGCCAAGCGAGGCAAAATAGACATACGAACGAATTCCTGGCGTAGGTAGGGAGCCGGTTACTAACTCATGGCGAGTATATTTTGGCCGACGCATAGTGCTTTGCAGCCAATTCGCTCATCATGCACCTACCCCCACGACATAACTTCAACTTCCCCTAAATCGCAGGTGGCGGCGGCAAAGCTGGTCCAGCCAAAAACATTCTTAGGCTGGGCAGACTGTCCGTCAAGCAGAGGGGTAGCCGCACGACCAGAATTCAGGTCGCAAACGATGCAAATACAACTCGCCGGCGCTAGCAACGACCTATCCCAACCTTCACCAAATGCGCTAATGCCTCGTCCCAAT
>DASXPQ010000034.1:0-15116 GCA_036493575.1 Pirellulales bacterium | reverse complement strand
AAACCGCTCAAATTCATCCTCGATTCCATTGGGCACCACGTAGTCATGTCGTGTTTCAAGTACTTGAGCGTCATCCGGCGATCCATGTGAAATTCGAATTCCTGCATCCGCGCTAAACAAAGCCCTGCGAAACACCCATTGGACCGGTTGCGAAAGCTGCGGATACAATTGCGAAATCCCCCCGGCGTGAAAATACAAAATCGTCTGCCGAAACATCCATCGAGTACACAGCAAGACTGCCAAATCGCGATACACTGGCACTCGATTCGGCCCCGCCGGAGGATAGCAAAGCACGGTGGGTCGATGAATGCACCGGCAGTAAATAATCCGTACAAGCACACCAGCTAAATGAAACAGTTTGCCAATCCGAAATCGTCCTACTTCGCCAATTGAATCGGAAAATGCCATCCGCACGTGAAACAGCTGCACGCGCTCAAACTTTCCGCGCAGCAATCGCTCGATCATGATCGCTTGACCATGATGCGGCGGCGGAGTTTGGCCCACGATTAGCACTTTCACTTGGCCAGACATTTGCGATACACCTCAATCGTTTGTTCGGCAACACCGCTCCAAGTAAACCGCTTAGCCGCTTCGCTGGCTTTGGCCGATAGTGTGCCACGGAGGGCTTGTGAGCCCATCAATGATTCCAGACATGCAGCAAACGCCCCGCCGTCATTAGCGGCAACGGTCTCTACGCCGTAAGTACTTTCGTAATCGGGTGGCGTCGAAATGCCACGCGTTGTCAACACCGGCAAGCCGTTCACAGCCGCCGCCATCAAGCTGCCACGATTTTCTGCAGCCCCGAGCGAAAACGGAAAAGCCGCCACGTCTCCAGCCTGCAGCATTTCTGCGGCTCGTTGTGGCGTTTCAGCCCGGGCCAACATGGCCCATCCTTCAAGATTTCCAGCACCCAGTCGCGCCGTCATTTCCCGTTCATACTCAGTCAGTGCATGTCGGTGCGTTCCAATGGTGCTGATCACCAACGCTCGAGCCGCCATACCGCGGCGATGCATCCCTTCCACGGCATCCAGCAATGTGTGCAGTCCCTTAACCGGCCGCACCTCGCCGAAGTAAACAGCGACACTTTCATCAGGCTGCAGTCCCAGCTCAGCGCGCACCTTCTGGCGACGTGTTGTATCCGGCGTTAGCGCCGGCACATTCGACGCAATCGGAATTAATACAGATCGGTTTGCCGCCAGCGGCGCCCAGTGCAAAGCCTGCTGTTGGTCGCGTGGATGCACAAACACCAGCGCGCTATTTGCCCATAACATTGGCAGCACCCGCAGCCGCCATCGCAACCGGTGTTCGTGAAAACCATGCATTGTTACAACGAGCGGATTGCGGCGCTGCATCGTTCGAAACAGCGGCGGCAACAAATTGATCATTAACCGTCGATGATAATTGGTCAGCGATGGATACTGTACGTGCACAATCGTGTTGCGCCCAAATGCATCGGCAGCCCGCAAAATGGGCCGCACATCCTGCGCAGTCCAGCCGCGCGCCAAACGATGCACGCTGACCCCGTCGACAGTGTCATATTCTGCCAATCCGCAAACCGCTTTGGTCAGCACCGCCGTCTGAATTCCTTTTGTAGTCAAAGCTCGGGCTAAATTGGCCGTGTAATCGCCAATGCCGCAAATCGACGGTGGAAATTCGTCGGCGACCAACAGCACCCGAAGTGTTTCGGCTGAACAAATCATAAGCGGGTCAATCTTCAGTAGTCATAATTTGTCAGGAACTAAAACTTGGCTTCGCTTGTCGTACAGCTGAGAAATTTTGCGGAATATGCTTTCCTATTAGTCGCAGTGTCAGCACGACATACGTATATTGCAGCCCGTGAAAGTCCCAGCGAACGGCTTTTTCGACGCAGTTCAAATCAACCGCTGTGGCCAGTTCAAACCCATGCTCGTTCGCAAATTGCAGGGCAGATTCCAATTCCTGCCGCGTGAAAACATGAATTGGCGCGCCAAAATCTTGCTTGCCCGCCGTCTCAATCGGCCTTTCCCAAAAATCAGTGGACACAATCAACAAGCCATTTGGTCTGATGATCCGCGCCATTTCTGCAAAGAATGCCGGCAAGTCCACGCCATGTTCAATCACGCTTAAACAAGCAATGGCGTCAAAAAACCCATCGGTAAAGCGAGTTCGAGTAATATCACCCGGCTCGTAGCAAATGGGTCCGCGTCTAATCATTTGTTTGAATGCCAAGTTTAACCCGGTCAAATTCCGGTAACCGTAGGTGTACAACGCGGGCAGAAAATTCGAATATAGTTCCGCCCCGGCATCCAACACTTTCGCCTCGGAATTCGTTTCCGCCAGGACCTCAGCGACAGCCGCAAGCGTATCCCAGTTTTTTGCCTCATCCGGGTGGCACGGCAACTTCAGAGTTCGCACTCGCTGCAGCGCCTCGTGCCATTCGTGTTCTGATTTAAGCGCTCCTTGCGTTTCCATCTGCCCTGGCGAGGCAGCTGGTGGAAATTCAACTCCCCACCGCATCCGCAAATATCTCCGATAGATCCACTCGGGCCGTAGCACGACATCGCGCACTCGGTAAACGCCCGCGCGTACGAAACGATACACAGGTCTGACCAATTGTTTGATCATCAGCTTTGCGGTACCTCCGTTGCTGGTAATTTTCTATACTGCACCGGGTCGACAAACGCCAGCATCGCCAGACCCGACAAAGCCACAAGCGGCACAAATCCCGGATTGGCAAAAGCCGATTCTGTTACGCCATGCACCATTGCGAATAGCAGTAGCACTGCGATAAATCCGAATCCCACGCTTGGCATCGCACAATGCAAACGAATCGCTTGTAACAATCCCCACAGTGTTACCGCGACGGCCAAACCCGCGCCAATGAGTCCCGTACCCAAAGTCAAATCCAAATAGGAAGAATGCGCCACCGAGATCGCCCATTGCTGCGAATCCGAAACATCCTCAATGTTTTTCGAAATCCAAAAGCTGCTAAAGCCATATCCCTGCCAAGGACGCCTGGCAATCGCCTCGCTCAGCTCTTCCCACAACGGAACGCGCCCAGTCAGCGCCCCCCCCTCGTTTTCCTCACGACCTAGTTCTGCAGTCTGTTCGATCCGATCAAAAATGCTTTCCCCTGTCACCAACAGCAGACTGCACACTACGAAAACTGCGATCAATCCCGCAATTAATTTATTCCGCCAAGATGCCGTGATAAACCAAACCGTTATTTCTGCCACAAGCAGCGAGGCCAGCGGCGTACGAGATTTAGTCAGCCACAATCCGATCAGCCCAATCACCACTGCGGCACACAATGCCGCGCGGTGCCGAGTCGAATTCCACGCTAGATAGCTAGCTGTCATTACCAGCACCGCGCAGTTCAGCCCTTGCAAGTTCGGATGCAACGTGCCTGCCAATCGGTGACTCGGAATCCACGGCCTGAAACTTCCTAAGGCAAGTTCGGTGAATAAACCGATCGCCAAATATGTTGCCGAGCAAATCATGGCGCTCGCCGCCAATTCTCGTGGCGTCAGTATTCTAGCCGCCGCCAATGCAGCCAATGCGACGCAACCGGCCGATATCAGTCGTCGTGCCCCAATGCCCGGTTCAATCGACCACAACAAACTTGCCGCACACCACATTGCAGTAGCCGCCATCAGTAATCCCAGCACGCTGCGAAACTGCAACCGATAGCCGCCACTGCGCAAGAGCACAATCACACTGCCGGCGCACAGTGCGAACATAGAAGCCCTGCGAAGCAGATTCCCGTCCGTTGCGGACGATGCCATGGAATCGCTCGTGCCCGCGTAGTCGTCATAAAGCGACCTCATCCAATCATGGTCGGCTAAGAAAAACATCAGCCCGACAAATCCGGCAGTCAGCACGATTCTCCGCGAGCTCAGCATAGATTTGCTGAGCTGCCCGGCAGCTGGGGCAGGCTGCAAGGTCTCGGAAACAATAGTCGGTGCAATCGTTGACATTCTAGTTAATTCCGCGCCGTGCTGTCGCGAGTTGCTCGATAAAACCAAGTAATTTTCAACCCCGCAGCGACAATCGCTCCTAGCAGAGAAGAGAGTGCCGCGCCAACAATTCCATGACTTCTTATCAAAAAACAACCAGCGACGATGATCAAAGCCAGCCCACTGGCGTTGGACCAGAAAATTGCCGTAGGCCGATTGAGTGCCGTTAAGCCGTTCTCGGCGCTAATCGACATGGCATACGCCAACATGTTCAACGCCAAAATCGAAACTACTTCCTCTTGTCCGTGCAGCTTGGCGCCAAAAAAAGCCACTAACAATGTTCCGCCGAATAAAATCAGCACGGCATAAAGCAAGCTCACCAGGGCGGTCACAATTACCGCAATTCGCAGCGTTAGCCGTCGCAGTGCTGCAAGTCCATCCGCATTGAGCGCATAAATCGCCTGCGGCCCCAAATAGTTGTACAACCCGATGAGCAGCGGATTGGCAATCATCACCAGGCTCATTCCCACGGCAAAGCGTCCGGTGGCTTCGGTTCCCGAAAATATGGCCAACATCCACGGTGGGCTGTACGCGATTCCTAAGTACAGTACTTGCGCCGCAAACGACCACTTTCCAAATGACCAACTCAATCGCAAATCATGCCAAGGGTTGATTCGCCCAATCGTGAAATGCTGCCGCAACAGAAACAGCGCCGCAAAGCCGGCTACCGCGCAGGCCCCACCCATCACACAAAACGTAGTTACTGCCGTAAGGTGCCCGGAATATTTGAGTGCCAATAGGCCGCCCAATTGCAACGCGGCTACGACTAGGTCCAACAACAACGCACTCACAACCTGCAAATGAATAAAGGCCACTCGCCGCACAAATTCTCGTATTAATAGGAACGGAATCATTCCAGCCAGCGCGATTGCCACGCCGTCAAAACTGGATTCCATCCACCCGGTCGACAAGACGCCCCCGACCACAAGCAAGATGCCAAATATTAGAGCCGAAAGTATTCCCTGGTGAATCAACGTGCTGCCGGCATATTTCTTTCGCTCGTTCCCTTGTAGGCGATTTCCGAAAACCGCGTAGGGCGTTGAGATCAAGGAATTCTGCGCACAAGCAGCCAACAACAAGATGCTGAATCCCAATTGGTACAATCCCAACTGATGTTCCGCGCTCTCGACAGATCCCGACGTCGTGCGACGGAGCAGTACAATCGTCAAAAAATTAACCCCGCTAACAATACCTTGGTCTATAAGGGCCAAGGCGCTTTTCCGGAGCACGCTTCCACCAGACAGTGTCTTTGTAAGTCGTTCAAGCCATGAACCAGCGGTCACATCCGAGGAACCAACCTCCACCGAAGCGGTCGCGGGTACAACTACGGGCGTGAGCTTGATGGATTCCCCATTAACACTGTCGCGCAACCGTTTCTCGGACGATTCGGCCAAATCGATCTCTGACGATTCAAAGCTTGCTGCCGGTTCAATGATCAACGACTCTTCCAGCGACATCACTCTCCTCCTTGATAGCTTCCCGCTGCAACAACTTCGCTATAGTGACCATTGCTGCAGGGTTTAATTCCTGAGTTCAACGTTCGCGATTCTTGGATCCCAAGCACATCGCGATATATGGTCGCCATTCGGGCGCCTTGGCGATCCCAATCATAATATTCCGCACGCTGGAGCGCACCGTGGCTCAGCTGTATCAACTCTTCGCGATGATCGTGAAGTCGCAGCAATGCTTCTGATAGCAGTCGGATGGCTTCTCTTGGCTTCGTCACCGGCAATTTTATGCCGCACTCTTCAGTAACGGTTTCCGCTGTCCCTTGATGATCGAAGCAAACCATTGGCGTGCCTGCAGCCAGCGATTCCAGCACCACCGTCCCGCTCGTATCGCGCAAGCTTGTAAAGGCAAACACATCAGCCCAGCGGAAACGGTCTAACGCCTCGTCGTGATCGAGCCACCCTAGCCACCGGCAATGCTGTTCGACATTTAGGCGGCGCGCCAGCCTTCGCCACCGCCGCTCCAATGGTCCGCGACCTAGAATTTGCAATTCATATTTGGCCCGCTCAGGCAGCGCCGACAATGCCTGGAGCAACAAATGCAACGCTTTGCGATGTTCGAACACACCGCTCCATATAATCCGTAGCGGGCCGCCGTGCTCGAAGTTACGCCGCGGTGCCTCGCGTAGCAAATGAACTCCGGTATCCAGCAGCACTGTCACCGGCGCTTGCCGCCGCGTTGCTATCGCCCGTGCATTCACGTTCGTGGCCGCTAACACCACTTCGGCTTTTCGAGCGGCTAGGCCCACCCGCCGTGCGGTCCACAGTTGCCAGTTATTTAGTAAATTGCGGATCATCTCTTTCGCTGCACCGACCCAGCCGGCGCTGCTTAAGAATTGCCACGGATAATTTTGTGCCCCACCCACCGGTCCCCACATAAAGGGAGAGTCGAGTTTCCACAAATATCCCGGCTCACGAAATCCCATCAAATTCAATTGATGAACTAAATCGAAATGCAGGTGTCCATGCAATTCTTTTGCGATTCGAAATGCTCTCCGATGCCATAGGTTGTAGGCCGCGTAAAACGCTCCCGGCACACGACACAGGAATGTTTCACTGCGGCTCCCGGCCACGTATTCAAATTTCAAATTGGCAATCGGTCCGTTTCGGGCAATAAACCGCTCAATGGCTGCTCGGTTATACTGTTCGTCGCAAATTACCCATGTCGGAAACCTTTTCGCCGCTTGCACTACCCAATTCCATCCCAAGCCGGGTTCGGAGCCAAACTCCGGATTGCATGAATGCGCCAAAATCAACAGGCGCGGCCGATCACTGGGTGATTGCGTCATACAATTTGTCGCTATGTCAATTGCGCAATCCATCACTTGGCCCCGCGTCGCAGAAGCACCGCCGGCACAGTCGTTATCAAGATCTTGATGTCCTGCCACAGTGATTGACGCCGTACATATTGCAAGTCCATGCGTATCCAGTCGTTGAAATTTACTTGGCTGCGCCCTCGCACTTGCCAGATGCAAGTTAAGCCAGGAGTTACGTCGAGCCTTCGCCGCTGCCAATCCAGACAACCCGCCGTCTCACCACATGGCAACGGACGCGGTCCAACAAGCGACATGTCCCCTTTCAACACGTTCCAAAGCTGCGGCAGTTCGTCCAGACTCGTGTCTCGTAACAACTGCCCCAACCGCGTGACACGCGGATCGTCAGTAAGCTTGAATGCAGGGCCATCTTGTTCATTGAGCGAAAGCAATTGCGATTTGAGATCCTCCGCATCGATAACCATCGAGCGAAATTTGTACATCACAAACGGCCGACCGCCTCGTCCGCTTCGCCGTTGCCGAAACAATACCGGTCCGCGCGAAGTGATTTTCACTCCCGCGGCCAATAGCAGAAAGACAGGAGCTAGCACAATGAGCCCTACCATTGCGCCAATCACATCAATCGCGCGCTTCCAAAGCGGCAAACCCTGAACGAATAGCATTTCCAATGCGTGAACGGGGCGATCTTCATCGTGCTGCCGCCGCTTCGGAATCGCCACATCGAGTTCGTCAGCGTCTGAGGGGTAGCTATACACGCGACACTGGGGCTTTGGCGAAATCGCCAAAACTTGACAAACGTCTTCGGCAAGCTTCCAAGCGCCACGCGGCGGAGTGCCCGGCAGCACGGCGCCAATCTGATTTCGGTCTAACCAGCCTGCTTCGTCCGTCGAGCGTAAACGGCGCTTAAGAATCGCCGGCAGATTCAGATGCAACTCTTCTGACGTTGCTTCTTCGCCGGGAGAAAATGCCAATAGGCAAAACCGATCGCCGCTCCGATCGCTGCGGGCCCGTTCGCGCGTAAGAACTTGCCGAAATTGTCGCACCGAGAGCAGGCCGCAATCGCGTCGATTGTCGGCGCGCAGCACCACGTGGCGCAGCGCGGAAACCAAGTTGGAGAACGTCATAGCTAGCAAAAATCAACGATGAAAATACTTATGATGCAATCGGGCGACTTTGCTTTTCGAGTGTGGTTGGCCCAGCGCGCCCTCTAAACGTTCTTCGTAATGCGATCGATTATCTAAAATTAAGGCTCCATCCAAAAAGGTCCTAAAGGTTAACGGGCCAATACCGACTCAGGCAGTGAGGCATGGCCATTCTCCGCAGTATGTGTGGAATGCGTCCACGATTCGGCGGCAAATGTTAAGCCAAATCCGCCTAGCAAACCAACCACGACCGCCAGCGCCATGTTAATCAACGCATTCGGTTTAATGGGTTTTGAATCAAACGTGGCAGGTTGTACGATACTAACATTCGATTTACCTTCCGCAGCCATGGCACGATCGATTCGCGCTTGTTCCAAGCTGTCAGAATATTTGTGATAGTTTGCTTCCTGCAGCTGCACCTCGCGCTGGAGCTGAGCAATTCGGAGTTCGTCCGCATTTAGTTTTTGCACCGACTCTTTTTCCGCGGCCAATTCAGTATTCAATTGATCGGCCTTCGCCCGTAGTGCCGCTAGCACTGGCTCATCTTTGAGTAGTTGCACTTTGAGCTCTTCATATGATTTGCTGGGTCCCGTCTTGGTCTGCGTACGCTGTGGTTCTTCCTTCAAAACGGTTCGAGCATCGGCAATTTGCTGGCGCACCTGTTGGAGCTGTGGATGACCGTTGGTAAATCGACTGGCAAGTTCTTGCTCACGCATTTGCAATGCATATAGTTGCTGTCTCATTCCATCCGAGGCATCATTGGCAAAGCCGACGGTCTGCTCCATGATTTCTTTGGAGGGCAGCGAATTCAGCTGCTCGCGCAACTGTTTAACTTCTGCTTCTATCGAAGCAAGCTGCGCAGAAGTTTGCAGTAAGTCGTCTTCCAGACGGCCAATTCGATTTACAACAATCGTCCTACGACCCTCCGGCGCAGCCAGTTCGGTGCTGTCTTTCAACTTTCGCAACTCTTCTTCCTTCGCCTGCAACCGCTGTCGAATCGTATTCGTCTGCTGTGACAAAAACTCTTGAGCGCCGGGCGTTCGATTCAATCGAATGTAATCGTCAAGAAAATATCCAATCAATCGATTAACCACCGCCTGAGCCAGCCCAGGATTGGAGGCGTCATAGGTAATTTGCACTACGTTCGATTTTCGCACTGCTTCGACATTTAATAATTTGCCGAGCCGCCGCACCGCCTCCTGCACATCCCGCGACGACTCATTTTCGGTGCCCGATGCAACCGAATTTGCATCGTCTAAATCAGAATCGCGCAAATTTCCATCCGCCGTTGTGGCGTCAGCTTTCATTGCGACTGCCAACTGAATCGTCGGCGCTGCCACGGGCTGAGGTTTCGTGGAACTCCAAGACGTCCGTCCTAAAATAACATCAGGGCCTAGTGCATTCACTACTTTTGTGAGCAGCACTTGGCTGCGCAGAATTTCGATCACCGAATTAATTTCATTTTCTCGCGACTGTTGAACGGTCAATATCGGCGTCGATGCCACCGTGGCCGTCGGATCTAGTAACATATTCTCGCGCCCCAGCCGCAGCAGCAATTCTCCCTCAGATCGATATGTCCGCGGCAAAAGCAAATTGGCCAATAACGACAGAGTGACAACTGCTAAAAAAAACAGTAGTCCTTTGCGCCTGTGCCGCCACGGCACACGCAAAGTATTGCGCAGTTGGTTATCCGACGAAGTTGCGGCAATCATTGGAGAAGAAGGTGGGACGCTGACCGCAGCGCTAACGCCGGGACTGGACTTGGGAAGTGATGGGCGTGACTGCAATCGTGTTCCTGCCGATCACAGTTACGGCCAGTATAACTGCACGCCATGCGCGGCGAAATACACTGGCAAAATATTTTCAGGCGTTTTTTGCGTAAAAACTCCATTAATTTGGTTGAGTGCTGCCACCGACTGCACCCTCGTTCGGGACAGTTTCGAACCGTTTTGTTTGTCGGCCAGCAACTTGCGATCTTCCGCGCGCCCAATTAAGCTGAGAATGAAAACTAGGCCAGGTGCGTGACCTAAATTCACGTTCACTGAGGCGGCAACTTTGATGAATCGTTCTTTACTCACGTCGGCTTTGGGCCGGTCGGCCTCCGGTCTTCCCCAGGCCGTGCTCGATTCCTTGCCCGAGGCCTTGTTTCTCATCGACGCCGACTCAGGCGAAATTCGACCTCTGAACGCAGCTGCCGCGCGCTGGCTGCCGCCTCATCAAAACGGCGCCCAGCACTGCAATGTTGCGCAACTGCTTCCGGAGCTAAAACTGTCAAAGCTACCGGAGTGCATCACGGGATTTCACTTGTGCCGAGCAATTGACCCGCACACAGAAATTCGCCCAGAAGTCATTCTGCATATTTATCCGCTACAACCTGTTGTCACCTCGGCACACGCACCGGAAAAGAACGATCGGCCCGGTCTGTTCGGCAACAACAGACATCTCATGTTACTGGGGCTGCGCCCAGTCAATAACGCTTCCGACCCCAATGCCACGATCCATGATGCTGTCCACGACGCGTTCCACGATGCCCTAACGCGCCTTCCCAACCGCAGGCTGTTTCATCGGCGTTTGGAAAGAATCATCGACCGCGCTAGCCGTGCCAATTACTTGTTCGCCGTTTTGTTTGTCGATTTGGATCGCTTTAAAAGCGTGAACGATCGCTTTGGCCACACGCTGGGCGATAAACTTTTGATCTCCGCGTCACATCGATTACTCGAAGCAGTTCGCCCGCAAGACATGGTGGCTCGGCGCGATGGCGATGAATTTACAATCTTGCTGGACGATCTTAATCAGCCACAGGACGCTCTTGGCGTCGCCCAGCGCATTATCGACTATTTGCAATTGCCCCTTGTTGTCGACGAAGGCGAGCGAGAAGCCACCACCGTCGAAATTGGCGCCAGCATCGGGATCGCCATTGGGGTCGATGGCGCCCTGACTGCGGAAGAACTGATCGCCAAGGCCGATGCCGCCATGTATCACGCCAAAGCTTTGGGCGGCGGGGTATTTTTACATCGCGACGAATTAGCCAGGGACCTGGACTCTTTACCTACGCGAACTAAGCCGCTGCCGCGTTAATCGCTTGCCTGTTCTGGGCCGCGCATCTACAGTGAACGTTGGGAAGTCGAATGGTAGGGCAACCCAGATGCCGCTGCGCAATTCCCCCAAACATCGATAAAGTCAGCGGTTATATACGCCGGCGGCCTTCCGGCAACACATCGGCCCCACCGATCGTGTCCTGCATACCGTCCATTTCCTGCATGCTGCCATGAAGTTATTCGACCAATTCTTGTCGATGCTTTCCAGCAAGGTCGATATCGACAGCAAATACGAAATGCTCCGCGAAACGGTTTCTGGAACGATGTCCAGCTTCTTCAAAGTCCGCGATCGCCAAACTGGGAAAATCGTCGGTCTAAAAATTCTTGACGCTGAAAAGTCGAACATCGTTGAAAGCCGCTTCAAAGGCTGCAACAAACCCAGCGAAGCCGAAGTTGGCATGGCGTTGAACCATCCAAATATCGTTAAGACTTTGGGCCATGGTACTTCCTACGAGAACAAGCAATTCATCGTCTTGGAGTTTCTCGATGGCGCTGGATTGAATTCTATACTGATGAGCCGTAGTCCGCACTTGGATGGCCGCCGCTTGGACCTGATCCGCAAAATGGCCGAGGCCGTCGCCGCAGTTCACAAGGCCGGCTTTATCCACCGCGACATCTGCCCGCGCAATTTCATGGTCTCGCCTCAGTTCGATCGCGTCACGCTCATCGATTTCGGCCTTACACTTCCTGCCAAGCCCGAATTCATGCAGCCTGGCAACCGCACCGGCACGCCAAATTACATGTCGCCGGAAATTGTTCGACGTAGAAAAACCGATCAGCGCGTCGACGTGTTTGCCTTTGGGGTCACAGCCTACGAAGTGATGACGTTCGAGCTCCCCTGGACGCGCGGCATCGATGGCCGTGCCGCACTGGAGCACGATCTCGCACCTCCAGTCGAAATCCTGGAGCGTCGGCCGAAAATCAATAAGACGTTGGCCAAAGCTATCATGTGGTGTTTGGCCGCTAATCCGGACGATCGCTGCCCCAGTTTAGAACGTTTTCTCAACGCTATCGCCAACGTCAAGTCCGACGACGCAAACTAACGTCTTCCTACGCTCCCCCTTCAGCTCTTCGTCGGTTACCTCCAGACTCTTGACTCTTGACGCCAGTCTCTTCTCGTAGCGCCAGCCGCTTGTAAGTCCCACTCTGCCAGCGATTGATGTCGCTTTTATAGAATGGCGAAAACCGGCTCTCGCTCGGCCCGCCAGGCAAATTCGTCCAAGCCTCGTCGACCCCCAAGTCAGTCACAAAGTGATACGACGGTGCAAATGTCGTTTCCCGTTTCGCAGTGGTCAGCAAATGTCCTTGAAATGGTGTGGCATGGCATCCCGGCATCGCCATTTGCCGCGTATCAAACCCAAAATACCTCCCCATCCGCCGATTTCCGATAAACCGATTCACAAAATGAAACGAATTGAATTCACCCCACGGCATATCGGGCTCATCTGCTATCTTCTCCGCCGCGCGACGGATCAATTCTCCTTTGTCGCGCCCACTCCACCACCGCGACGTGTTCTCTTTCAGCAGTCGATCGATGCACGTCAGCACCATCATCGAAAACCCAAACCGCGACGATAAATACAGCATCCGTCGCCAACCAATTCCTCCACCTTCACGGTGTGGCGCCTCACCGAATATCTCCAATAGCACGTTGCGGTATAACTTCGCAAACAGCGTTGCCTCCAAACTGGCCGGGTCATAGCTGTAGTTCCATGCCGCCAATCGATTTTTCAACGGTCCTTCCGGCAAGTGTTGCAGAAAAATCCCCAATAGTTCTCGCGCTTGCGTGCTTACCACGTCATATTGCAACTGCTGCATGTCTTTTAAAGTGGCCTTCGGCAAACCCCGCAGCCGCTCCACCAACCGCCGCTTGCGATAGTCCGGCACCGGCATCGTTACCAGTGGCGGGTCTCCTGGCGAGTTAATATTTTCATTCGCCGAGGCAATGAATCCTTCCGGCGGATCGTAAATGTGCGGCAGATAATAATTCTCAAGTCGCCCACGCCAATGATTCGCTTCATCCCACGCCGGCACCGGCAATAATCCACTATTGACCGGATTGCGCTTTGGAATCCAACCGCCGCCTTGCATTCCAATGTGGCCGTGCTTGTCTGCAAACATCCAGCACAGTGTTGGTTGCGGGCATTCTCGCGCCACTTCCATCGCGTCGGCCGCCGATGGACAACCAATCAAATCCAGCCACGTGGCAATCGATCGCGACGACCCTATCCCATTCCCAATCCAACTGAACGTTAAGTAATAGCCAGCCCCTGCACTGCCAGGGTCGCTTTCCAAAATCCCCTGCGGATTGGAATACACCTTCAATGTTTCCGGCGCTCCCGATTTTCGTTGAATCACCTCCGGCCGCAATTGAAAATCGCGCCACTCCTGCCCACGCCGATATTGCCATCCTGTTGTGCCCCCCGGCCGGCAATCTTCAATGAAATAATCAATCGTGTCCGCCTTCATGTAGGTCACGCCCCAGGCCAACTGTCCGGTGCGTCCTACGCCAAATAGCGGGCAGCCCGGCAGCGTTGCCCCCATCACATACTGGCCATCCCACTTCAGTACGGCCTCGTACCAAATTGCCGGCAACCGATTCACCTCCAAATGCGGATCGGCCGCCAGCAGCGCATGCCCCGTCGCGCTCCGTCCTGGCGATACCGCCCACGCATTACTTCCCGCCAATCGCGGCAAATCGGTCAACAGCTCAATTGCATCATCCGAAAGCTGGCTGGTCATCCGTACTCGCCGCAGCAATTCCAAATTCACTTGATCCAACAGCGGCGAGAAAAGTTCCCGCAGCCGTGTATCGTCGATGCCTGTTTGAATTAATTCCAGCAACAGCCGTTCATTCTGTTGTTGCCCAACCGCCAGCCCGCCATAGCTCAGCAAATTACCAATCAAAAGCACGGCTTGTTGGTTCCACGGATCAGGACGAAAGCCCGTCGCCCACATCGGCAACGACCTTCCCGACTCATGCAGTCCGTCATTTACGCCTTCGCAGTATGCAGTAATATCTCCGAATGTCCGATCGTCGAGCCGCCTCACCTCGTCGTCCAGCAGCAGGTGCAATCCCACGCGGCGGAAAAAACGGTCGGTCTCCAGCAATTCTGGCTTGTCGGCAATGCGTTCTGCCGAGCGCCCGCTGGCCAAGGCTCGCGCAAATAGCATTTGCGTCGGCCGATCGAGTCCATGCAAATATCCCAGCCCGTACAGCGCCGCTCGCCACGAACTCGCCACCACATGCGGCACGCCGTTCTCGTCCCGATATGCTTCCAGTCGGCGACGTGCATGTTTTAAGGGCAACGGTTGCATAAGACCTGCGAATCAATCTTGTCGGAATAGTCCGTCAATCGTAACCTCGTCGTGTTCGCCTCGCGATCTTCACCAGGTGCCGCGGCCTTGCAATTATGCAGTCCCTAGAATCCGTCGCAGCGGAATAACCGATTATGGCCGCCTATAACTTCACTACGATCTGGCGGTTTAACGCGCCCATCGACCAGGTCTGGCAGGCTATCAATACTCCCGAAGACTATCCCCGCTGGTGGCCCAATAACCTGTATTATCACTGCCTTACTCCGGAAAATCCCCGTGGCGTCGGAGCGCGTGGCGAGCGGGCCGTACGCGGGTTCCTTCCGTATTCGCTGAAATATACGACGACGATTACCAAGTCCGAATCCCTGCGTGAACTCGCTTATGATGCAGATGGCGATCTGGTCGGAACCGGCCGCTTTGTACTCAACCAAATTCCCGATACAAACAACGTCGCCACTCACGCCCGCACTGAAGTCACCGTCTATTGGAACGTCGACACCAAAGGTCGCTGGCTCAATCGCTTGGCGCCAATCTTCAAGTGGCTCTTCGCCGCCAATCACAACTATGTTATGAATCGCGGCCACCGCGGGCTATCAGAATGGCTTCGCCGGCTCAGTGCGTAAGCCGTGAAAATAAAAGAGCCAGTACGCCCAGCGCCAACAAAATGACCGCTGCTCCTCCCATTTGAAACACAGCCCCAGTGCCTTTGGGGGCTTTTAGCCAACGACGAAAAACTCGGGTTAGCGCTGGCATCATCGCCCACTGCAAAATCGACACGCTC
>DASXPQ010000033.1:0-2360 GCA_036493575.1 Pirellulales bacterium | reverse complement strand
AAGATTTTGCCAGGTTATGCTGCCGTCGACCGGGGACGAGTCGTGGGGTACGCATTCTTTGTTTACGAAGGCAGTAAGGGGGTCATCGGAGATCTATTCGTGGCCGATAGTGGACGCGTGCAAGATCCGCATGAAGTGGAGTCTCGACTGCTTTTGCATGTGATTGAGACTCTCCAGCAGTCGCCCGGCATTCATCGGGTTGAGGCGCAGCTCTTGGTCCATGAGGCTGGGGTGGTTGCACGGCCATTTGTGGAGCAGGGTTTTCAGCGGCATCCGCGGCTCTTTATGGTGCTTCCATTGAGCCATGGCTTAAGAGCCACTCGCCCGATGGAACCCGAAATCGAAATCCGCCATTGGACGGAACAGGATTACCAGCCTGCCGCCGCTTTGATCACAACCGCTTATCGCGGACACGTGGATTCTGACATCAACGATCAGTACCGCACTCTCAGCGGCTCTCTCAGGTTTTTGAACAATATCGTACGTTTTCCGGGATGCGGCACATTTGATCCAGAGGGTTCGTTTGTCGCAGTACATAAGCGAGCGCGAAGCCTGGTTGGATTGATTTTGTGTTCCCGAGTGCGCCACGATGTTGGCCACGTGACCCAGATCTGTGTCTTGCCGGAATACCGCTCACGCGGGCTGGGAGAGTTATTGATCGCAGCCTCGGCAGAAAATCTGCGTAACCGAAAGTTTTCCCTGCTTTCCCTCACCGTGACGGAAGCGAATGCGCGTGCAGTCGCGCTTTATCAGCGTCTGGGATTTGATACCAAGCGGGTATTTGATGCTTTCGTGTGGGAGGGATGAAACAACTGGGCCGAAGTTTCGGAGCAGCAGCAGAAATCTTTGTGGCCAGGGGCTAGTTTTTTAGCGTCTTAGCAGCCACATCGCCCATCCTGCCATGAAAACCCCGCCGGCAAAAAGCGCAAAGCAATACAGTCCGTAACGGATCTGTTCGCGAGTGTCACTGCGCTGAGTGATTCCAAAAACAACTGAGGCGAATACGGAGAACAACAGCGCAGCGGTGAAGTGTGAGAGTTCCAGGGTCATTCGACGATTCCGATCACGGCTTCTTTCCGATTGCGATATGGTAGGCATCAGCCGCGCTGATGAAATTAAGCAAGCCTGCTACGATGAGGAATTTGGTGCCGTAGTCAGCTGTAGCGTGGGCAATCGCGCCGTGTCCCCAATCCTGTACCCGGGTGACGATGTAGAGTCCGCCGGCGCCGACATCACCTACAAATCCAAGAATATCCAAAATGTCGCCACCATTCGGGTGGTAGACGCGGCCTTGCATTAACAACCCGAGCACGAACATGGTGCTGATGGAAGCCATGAGCAGCAGGCCTCTAATCCAACGTTTTTGAATCAAATGCCCTGCACCGGGAATGAGCCATCCTACGGCGGGCGCGATAATGGACATGCTTGGTGACACCATTGTTTTTGCTGGTTCTGCCGTGGCCGATTTAGTTGAGTTTGCCATTCAGATAATTACGATTTCACTTTGGATTGTACCTGTTACTTCTGCGCCCTGGGGCCGGACCAGCATATTCACTTCGCTGCGCACCCCAAATTCCGGCAGATAAATCCCTGGTTCGACGGAAAACAACGAGTTTGGCAAGATGCGCCGCTCATCGTGTATTTCGAGGTCGTCCAGGTTGGCGCCGTTGGCGTGAACATCGGTGGCGATGGAGTGTCCGGTGCGATGAATAAAGTGCTGCTCAAAGCCGGCATTTCTTATGTAATCGCGAACCGCCCGGTCGACTTCCCAACCCGCTATCGGTTTGCCGCTGCTCACCCCCGCCTTTACAGTATTTACGCCCACATCGCGGGCCTCGCGAACGGTCTTAAAGACTTCCAGCATTCGATCCGACGGCGCCCTGCCTACGAAACCGGTCCAAGTGATGTCGTAGTATACGGCTCCTGGTGTATTTTTCTTGGCCCAGATATCAAGCAAAACAAAATCACCCTGGCCAATCGGTTTTGAGTGGCCAGCTTCCGGAGAATAGTGCGGATTGCCGCTGTTCGCATTCACCGCCACTACCGGAAGATCATCCGCAACCAGCTTTTCGCGCCGAAATGCTTCCAAAATCCACTGTTGTATTTCGTGTTCGCTGGTTCCAACGTTTCGTGCGCGTTGCCCGATCTCGCGGAAGGCGGCGGTCGTGATGGGGTCAATTGCGTCCCGAGCTGCGAAGTGTGATTTGATCTGTTCAGCGGTGAGCGTCGCTTCGAATAAGGCCACCAGATCGCAGGAGCTGACCACATTCTTGCCGAAACTACGTACCAGATCGATGGTTCCACCATCCACCAGCGAAACCGTGAACACCAGGTTATTTGGCGAATATTGCATCGCAATG
>DASXPQ010000032.1:0-5970 GCA_036493575.1 Pirellulales bacterium | reverse complement strand
AAAAACAGCACCCCGCCAATGACACACCACCGCTGCGTTGTCACTAACAATATCCTAACAAATGTGCCGTAGATTGACGGTGCTTTTCTGGACTGCCCGGGTGACCGTTTTTACCGGTTTACCGCTAACGAATCTGAGGGCCGAGGATGAAAACGCTGCTAAAGCTGGCGATCGCACTATCGATTTACGCTGTCATTCTGCCGCGAGGGATGCGGGGGAGTGATCAACAGGCGGGTGGAGTTGCGGCGCCAGGACAATCGGCAGGCAGTGTACAGGTTGATGCAAAGATATCTGCTTATCAAAAGCAAAGCGGGGAGGTGTCGGGGGACATCAAAGCGATCGGATCGGACACGATGATCAATTTGATGTTGGTGTGGACGGACGGGTTCAAGCGGTACTATCCGGACGTGAAAGCGGAGATTGAGGGGAAGGGTTCGTCGACGGCGCCGCCGGCGCTGATTAATGGCTCGGCTAACTTCGGGCCGATGAGCCGGGATTGGAAGGCGTCGGAGAGTGACGATTTTGAAAAGCATTTTGGTTACAAGCCGACGTCGCTGGCGACGAGCATCGACATGCTGGCGATTTATGTGAATAAGGATTGCCCGCTAGAGAGCCTGACGCTCGCGCAAGTGGATGCGATGTTTTCGGCGACGCGCAAGGGAGGCGCTGAGAAGGAAATTGTTCGGTGGGGGGATTTGGGGTTGAAGGGACAGTGGGCGGAGAAGCCGATCAGCTTGTACGGGCGGAATTCGGCGAGCGGAACCTATCAGTATTTCAAAGAACATGCGCTGTTTGGCGGGGATTTTAAATCGACGGTGGCGCAGCAGCCGACTAGTTCGGCGGTGGTGAATGGGGTGGCGGGTGATCGGTATGGGATGGGGTATAGCGGCATCGGCTACAAAACGCCGGATGTGAAGGCGATTCCGGTGGATTCGGGCAAGGGGCCGGTGCCGGCGATCGCGGAGAATGCCTACAACGGCAAATACCCGCTGTCGCGGCCGTTGTGGCTGAGTTTGAACTACAAGCCGGGGAGCACGCTAGATCCGTTGCGGCGGGAATTCATTTTGTACGTGTTCAGCCAGGGAGGGCAGCGCGACGTGGTTAAGGACGGATACCTGCCAGTGACGGCGAAGATGGCGGAGAAGCAGTTGGTGAAGGTGGGGCTGGGGGCGAAATAATTCGTGGTTGGCGGCTAGCGGCGAGAATGCAAACGCATGGCGAATAAATCTTCATTCACGGGGCGACGACGGCATCGGTCGACGCGCTGGACCGTGGCGCTGAATAATCGGTTGGCGCACGTGATTATTGCCGTGGGGGGAATCGGGACGATTGTGGCGGTGTCGCTGGTGTGCGTGTTTTTGGTGTGGGTGGTGGTGCCGCTGTTTTTGCCGGCGACGGTGGAAAAGGGGAAGGCGATCAGTGACTTACCCGCGGTGGCAGGGAATCAGGAATTGTTGGCGCTGGGGACGGATGATAATCGGTTGACGGGTTGGGAAGTTTCCAAGGAAGGCGCTGTCCGGTTGTTTCGGCTGGACAATGGGGAGACGATTCAACAGCTAAGCGCCGAAGAGGCGTCGCTGGCGGGTGTGACCGCGGCTTCGGTGGCGATTGACGGGCATTCGGTGGCCTTTGGATTTGGCGACGGGGGAGTTCGGCTGGGTGAAGTCGGCTTCGACGAACAGATTATTGCGCCGGAGGAGGTGCCGGAAGCGGCACGCAAGATTGCTGCGGGGGATATTGCGACGCTGGATGGGGGAGCGATTGTCACGCGCACGGAGCAAGGGGAATTTCGGCGGCAGAAGTTTACGTTGAAATTGCGGCCGCCGATCGAGATTGTTGGCAAAGATAAATCGGCGATTGCGCGACTCGATCATGTTACGAGCAGCTCAGGGACTCGGTTTTGCACGCTAACCGCCGACGGCAAGTTGCGGATCAATTTATTCAGCGTGACGCACAACAACTTGACGGATGAAGATGAAACCGAGCTTAGCGGGGCGGAGTTGCCGGTGCCGAAATCGAGCACGACGCCGCCGGATTACGTGCTAGTTTCTGAACTGGGGGACGCCGTGTACGTGGCCTGGCACGATGGGCGGCTGATGCGGTTTGCGACGCGAAACGTGGAGCAGCCGCGACTGATGGAGCAGGTAAATTTGGTTGGGGAATCGGGGCATTCGCTCACGGCGCTCACGTGGCTATTAGGGCGGAACACGCTGGTGGCTGGGGATACGCTGGGGCGGGTACGGGGTTGGTTCACTAAGCAAGCAGGCGATACAGGTCGGTTTTCGGATGATGCCATACCAGCAGATCGGCATTTGCTGGTGGCTGCCCATGAGTTTGCGGCTGAGGGGCATGCGGTGACGTCGATCGCTGCGTCGCCACGATCGCGGTTGGTGGCGGCGGGGTTTGCCGATGGTGAAGTGCGATTGTTGTACGTAGCGGCCCAGCGCATTTTGGCAGAAACGAGATGTGCCAAGTCTGAGCCGGTTACGGCGATGGCGATTGCACCCAAGGGAAATTGCCTGCTGGCTGCTAATGCCAGCGGATTGACGCGGTGGAATTTTGACGCGCGGCATCCGGAGGCCACGCTGGCCATGTTGTTTATGCCGGTGTGGTACGAGGGACGCGCGCAGCCGGCGCATGCTTGGGAAAGCACCGGGAGCAGTGATGCCTCGGAAGCGAAATTGGGGCTCATGCCGCTTGTGTTCGGCACGCTGAAGGCCACGGTGTACACGATGCTATTTGGGGCTCCGCTGGCGCTGTTGGCGGCGATTTATTCGAGCGAGTTTTTGCGGCCGCGGCTGAAGGCGCGGATCAAGCCGACGATCGAAATGATGGCGAGCCTGCCGAGCGTGGTGTTGGGATTTTTGGCGGGATTGGTGATTGCACCGTTTGTCGAATCGGTGATCCCGCAAACACTGACGTGTGCGTTTACAGTGCCGCTGTCGTTTTTGTTGGGAGCTTATTTGTGGCAGTTATTGCCGAGCGACGTCGTGGTGCGGATGTCGCGGTTTCGGCTGGCGCTGATCATTTTGACGATGCCACTGGGAATTTGTGCCGGGATTCGGCTGGGTCCGATGGTGGAGCGATGGCTGTTCGACGGGAATATTAAAGAATGGCTAGATGGACAGCGGGGAAGCGGCACCGGCGGTTGGTTGCTGCTGTTGTTGCCACTGGCGGCTTTGTTAACGGCGGTGCTGATGTCGCAGCAGGTCAATCCATGGCTGAGGCGACGAGGAGCGAATTGGTCTCGGATACAGGCGGGATTGGTCGAACTGCTGAAATTTCTTGCCGGCGTGGCGTTCACCGTTGGAGTTGCGTTGACGGTGGCGTGGGCGCTGGATGCATTGAAGCTGGATCCACGTGGATCGTTCGTGGGCACCTATGTGCAGCGAAATGCGCTGGTCGTCGGCTTTGCGATGGGCTTTGCGATCATTCCGCTGATTTACACGATTGCGGACGATGCCCTTTCTACCGTGCCGGAGCATTTGCGGTCGGCGTCGCTGGGGGCGGGGGCCACGCCGTGGCAGACTGCAGTGCGAATTGTGATTCCGACGGCCGCCAGCGGATTGTTTTCGGCATTGATGATTGGCTTGGGCCGAGCGGTGGGGGAAACGATGATTGTGCTGATGGCCGCCGGCAATACGCCGGTGATGGATTGGAATATTTTTCAGGGGTTTGAAACGCTGTCGATGTCGCTGGCGACGGAATTGCCGGAAGCGGCGAAAAACAGCACGCATTACCGAGTGTTGTTTTTGGCGGCGCTAACACTGTTTGCGGTGACGTTTGTGGTGAACACGGTAGCGGAAATGGTGCGGCAGCGATTCCGACGGAGGGCGTATGAGCTCTAAATTTGTCACACTGCTGCAAATGCATCATTCGCCGGGAGATCAAGTCGGCAGCGATAGCCGTGCGTCGGAAATCGCCGCTTCTGAGACGATTCCGCCTCAACACTCGGCAGGACAAGACGGTGGCACCAAAACTGATAGTACTCCTCCAGCGAGCAGTGTTGGAAAGCCGGCGAGCAGTTCGTCGCATGCGGTACGTGGACGGACGCCCGCGCCGGGACGAGTGAATCGACAGGCTCGGCCGCCGAAACGGCGAATGGCTTCGGCACACACAACGCTGTCGGCCCACGGGGCGCCACTAGTGTGGCTTACCGGTGGGGCGCTGGCGACGGCGCTGGCGATGATCGTGGGACTTTTGATTTTGGTGCTGTATGAGGGACTGCAAACCTTTTGGCCGCTCGCGCTCGTGGAGTTGAAGGTGGCAGACAACAGCGGATCAGGACCGGCGACCACTTTATTAGGCGAGATTGCGCGATTGGAAAGCTTTCGGCCGGAGCCGGCATTTTTGGGCACATTGAAACAGGACGCGCCGGAGCTGTATGACAAAGCGCAAGCGGAAATGAAGACGAACGGCGGCAACCTTGGCCGGCAATTGATGTGGACGGGGCGCACGGGGGGAGTGGAATTCGCTGGCAGCCGGGCGCTGTGGATTAACGATTACGCCGTCGATTCCACTTCGCAACCGGAGTGGGCAACGGTGCTGGAGCGGCTGGATGGTGGTCGGTCGTATGGGACGCCGGCGGAGTTTTTGATCGATGGAAAGAACGTTGCGACGGGGCCGGATCAGGTATGGCAGAAATATAACGAATACCACAGCGATGTGATGAAGCGATGGGCGAAAGGCGTTTCGCTGGATCGGAATAGTCGGGGAGCCATCGATCGGCAGCAACGGGCGGCACGATTGGCATTGGTGGGCGCGCAACTCGATTTGAAAGACGTGCAACGTAGCCGGCCAGAGGACAGCGCAGGAATTCAAGCGGCCACAGCGGCGGTGGCAGCGAAGCAAAAAGCGTACGACGAATTGGAACGCCAAGCAGCCGATGATAAGGCAAAAATAAACGATAAGATCAAGAAGCTAGAGGATGAAAATGGACGGTATGCAATCCGCGTGACGGGAGCAGACGGGCAAGCGATTGAGTTGCCCCTGGCGAACATTGTGCGAGCTTATCCGGCAAATCGCTTGTCGCTGGTGGGAAAATTGGGAGTTTATGCTTCGCGGTGGTGGGAATTTTTGACGGCCGACCCACGGGAATCGAATACCGAAGGGGGCGTGTTTCCGGCGATCTGGGGCACGGTGGCGATGACGCTGATTATGTCGGTGTTGGTTGTGCCATTTGGCGTGTTGGCGGCGTTGTATTTGCGCGAGTATGCAAAGGCGGGGATGGTGGTGAGCGCGATTCGTATTTCGATCAACAATTTGGCGGGCGTGCCAAGCATTGTATTTGGCGTGTTTGGGTTGGGGTTGTTTTGTTATGTGATTGGGGCGTCGATCGATCAGTTATTTTTCCGGGCTGCGCTAGCGGAAGGGACGCCGACGTTTGGAACCGGTGGAATTATGTGGGCGGCACTGACATTGGCATTATTGACACTGCCGGTGGTGATTGTGGCGACAGAGGAAGCACTGGCGGCGGTGCCGAATTCCATGCGGGAGGGGTCTTACGCCTGCGGGGCCAGCAAATGGCAGACGATCCGCCGGATTGTGCTACCGCGAGCGATGCCGGGCATTATGACAGGAATGATATTGGCCGTGGCACGCGGGGCGGGTGAGGTGGCGCCGCTGCTGTTGGTGGGAGTGAAAGATTTGGCGCCGGCGCTGCCGGTCGACGGGGTGTTTCCGTTCGTGCATCCGCAGCGGAGCTTCATGCATTTGGCGTATCAGATCTACATTGTCGGCTTTAAGCGTCCGAATGCGGAGGCGGCCAAGCCCATGGTGTTTACGACGACCTTATTGTTAATTGTGATGGTGGCGATGCTGAGCATCATGGCGGTATACTTGCGAGGAAGGTTGCGACGGCGATTTGTGCTGACACAGATTTGAGGAAGAGTGAGGGGTGAGTAGGTGAGTGGTGAAGTTGAGTTTATACGAGGTACTTGTGGCAGCGTTTAGTTCCAGTTTGCCGGGGCC
>DASXPQ010000031.1:0-2598 GCA_036493575.1 Pirellulales bacterium | reverse complement strand
ACGACGTTCCGGCAGGGTCCGAATTGTTCATTGGTGGGCCGGATGCGATCGGCGCGGTGCCGGCCGTTGGTTCGACAATTCGAATCGAACTTGCCGGCGATGTAAATGCCGCGGTTGTTGCGGCGATTGCACCATCGGCCGTGTTGCCATTCGCGGCCGTCGCTGCGCCGTTTTGGACCGCCGATACCTGATTTGAACCACGCGAAGCGAGTATTCGATCGACATCCAATGCGGCCGGTGGCGCGGCCGATGCCGCGGCGGTTTGCACTGTTGCCGCGGCTTGCACGGGAGTCGGCGTTCCAGTCGCTGCCGGCGCGCGGGCTTGTGGATAACCAGGCGCTCCGGGCGAAGCATAGACCGGTCGCGGCGAGTTCGATACCGGAGTGATGGGCAGCGGATTCGTTCGGCCCGGAGCAGCCGCTGGTGTCGGCTGCGGAGTCGATACGTTGGGAGTGAAGCTGGAGGTTAGTCCGCCGCCGCCGGCCGGCGCGGGGCTAAAATAAGGCGATCCAACTCGCGGAACAGGCGCCGCTCCCGTTCCCTGCGGTGGCAAAACCACTGGCGGCGCAGTAGGCGTGGTTACCCCTGGCGCTCCGTAATATTGCTGCGCGGGAGGCGGGGTGGCCGTGCCGGGCGGGTCGACGGTGGTGCGGCCCAGGAAGGGGTCGTAAACCTGTGAAGGTCCGCGGCATCCGATGCACAAGGCCATGGCCGCGGCCATGCCTAATATTCGCTTCATCGGTGAACTCCTTTTCGTCCTGCAGAAAACGCAGGCTGCTAGACAAGCCCATTGACCGACAAGAAAGGGGAGGGAAGATTAGCGAAATTCGCTTTTGTGTCCAGACGAATTTCAGTCCCCGGCGCAAATTGGACTTGCCGGCACGCCGTGCCATCATGCAATATTTTTAAGCCAGCACAGCGCAGTGCTTCCGGCCATCACAATGCGGCGTTTCCAGCCCAGCACGAATTCCGCTATCGGCGCAGAAAAAAGCCAGCAAATCGTAATTGGACGGTTCCGATTTCCGATTCGCTGGCTTGGATGCCTACCAAAATCGCAGTGATCTGTCCGCTTTCTTCCCGCGAGGAGATAGGAGCGAATACAAATCCTATTTGCTTGCCATCTGCGTGCTAGCAGTTGCCAGAATTGCGGGGGTTTTCACAAACGGATTGATAACCACCTGTGGCTCCGGTCGGCGAATTGCAGCCGTATGTTCAGCCGTGGGTTTAATTTCTTTGTGATCTTTGTTTTCCGGTATGTACGGATTCAAAATTTCCTCCGGCACCGAGGCTTCCATTTCCGGTGTCATCGTTCCCGGCGGATAGGCAAACGGGCTCCAACCGTAGGTACGGGGCACGGGATAACTGTAATATACAGGAGGAAACATTGCGAAATATGGAACATCGTTGACACGCGAACCGTAAAGTCCGTACGGGAAATTCGCTCCGCAACCCCAGCCGCCACCGCCGCAATACGGTCCTTGCGCGTGCGCCGCCGAAACTCCCTGGACCATCAGCGTCGCTATGGCCAACAAGCCGAAAATGGAAAATTGTTTCATTGCAGACACCTCTTAAGAAGCAAAGCCAGTTGAACATCATCATCAGGTAGATCATCTTCTACACTAAACAGCGATTCCCCTGGATTCAACAGTTGGCAGGCCGGTCGCGTTGCAAATTCGTTCATAACCGAGATTTAAAATCGTCGAGAAGTCAGATTTTCAGCCACAAATTGCCGATAATTCACCGTTTCCTTTATGGCCATAAGCAAATTAAACCCCTCTGAAACCGCGGCCGCGTTAAAGGCACAGGCCTTGGAATTGGGGTTCGATTTGTGCGGAATTTGTCCGGCCGCATCGCCGCCGGGGGCGGAGCGGTTTCAGCAATGGTTAGCCGCCGGATATGCTGGGCAAATGCACTACCTGGCCGATCGCGCCGTGGCCTACAACCATCCGAGCAGCGTTTTGGACGGGGCCCGAAGCATTGTCATGCTGGCGATGAACTACCGCACCTCCGATCCGCTGCCGCCGGCAGTAGGGCAGGGCAGGGTATCGCGCTATTCTTGGGGCGTCGACTACCACAAAATCATTCGCGAGCGGCTTGCCAGATTGGCCGACTGGATTCGCCAAAATCAACCGGGCGCCAGAATTCGCGGCGTGGTCGATACGGCGCCGCTGCTGGAGCGCGAATTTGCACAATTGGCCGGATTAGGTTGGATCGGCAAAAACACGCTGCTATTAAATAAACAACTGGGCAGTTGGTTTTTTCTGGCGGCGATCCTGACCGATTTTGAACTGGAGTACGATTCGCCCCACGCAACCGATCATTGTGGCACGTGCCGCGCTTGTTTGGATGCCTGCCCCACCGGCGCTTTTGTGGATGCCTATGTGCTCGATGCCCGGCGCTGCATCAGTTATCTCACCATTGAATTGCGCGATTCCATTCCCAACGATCTTCGCCCCGGTATCGGTGATTGGCTGTTTGGCTGCGACGTATGCCAGGATGTTTGCCCGTGGAATCATCGTGCGCCGCTGGCGACCGAGCCCGCCTTTGAACCATGTGACGCCATGAATCCCGTTGATCTGGCCGAACTGTTCTGGCTGG
>DASXPQ010000030.1:0-6619 GCA_036493575.1 Pirellulales bacterium | reverse complement strand
ATGCGTGCGCATTTTTTCGGCGAGCGGACTCAATAAGTGCGGCGGCATGGTGGCGGCCAAGGGCATTGTCCGCTATTTGTACTGGATTTCGACGCGGGAGATTTGCGCTTCTTTTTTAAACGTGATGACGAAGCTGTCGCCATCTTTCGGTAATGCACTCAACGTGTACAGCCGCGGCCAGCGGTAGTTGTACATTTCCTTACCGGCAAAGAAGTCTTGCGATTGGGCAGTTAGTTTATCGCCGCTTTCGGGATCCGTGCCGGTGCGGAATTCCAGGTCGGGCGCTTCTTTATCGCCGAAGGCATAAACCCGAACGGCAGTGATATGGCCCGATGCTTTGTAAGCCATCCACGCCCCGGCGCCGCCGGACAAGCGATAAAAATCTTCCTTGAAGTTTCGGGCGTCGTTATTTTTGATTTCCAGTTTGCCGCCGCTACGGTAGGTGTGCGAAAGGTTATTCAATTCGTCGACCAATGCGCGGGAGCGAATGGTCACCGGACCAAAGGGTTTGGACGGAGCGGAATCGCCGGCCTCATTGCGAGCGATCAAACGGTAGAAGTAGGTTTCGCCTGGCTTAGCCGATTCGTCGAAGGCCAGTGGGTGGTATTGACTGGCATCGTCGGTTAATTGATAGGCAACCGTTTGCCACTGGCCATCAGCTTTGCTGCTGCGCTGCAAGTTGTAACTGGCAGCTCCCATGGAGCCGCGCCAATTGATGATGCCGCTCTCGGTCACGTCGATCAGCTCCGGCGGAGCCGGGACTTTCAAATCGGCGGGCGCTTTGTTTTGAATTTCAAAGGCTTTGTCGCGCACCATTTTCATGAAGCGGACTTCATCGTACGGCTCGCCCATTGGTCCGCCGGGCCAATGATAAGCCTTGAAAAAATCGCCACCGTGCGGTTCGTGATGCCAGTAGTAGCCGCCATCGTTATCGTGGAAGCGCAGCGACCAAATCAGAGCGCCGGATGCGCCGGGTTCTTTGATCACCGTGTCGATGATATCACGCATGCCTTCGGTAGTGACGAAACCGAATTCGCCAACCCAGTAGACTTTGTTGTGGCCGGCGGCACGCTGCAGGCTGCGATGAATTTGATCGACCATGGCTACGGGGTTGCCCTGGTAAAGATGATCCTGAACGATATCGACGCCAGCGTTGTCTGGATCAGTGAAGTAGCTTTCAGCCACCAGATGATTGGAATCGATTTGTTTGACGACGGGGGCCATTTCGCGTACCCATTCCTTGGGGGCGCGAAGTTCGTTGCCGAGTTCCCAGCAGAGGACGGCTTTGTCGTCCTTGTACTTGGTGCCGGTGCGCGTGTTGACGCGATTTAGAACCTTTTTGACGATGTCTTTGTAATCCTGTTTGACTTGCGGATCGGTATAAAAATCGTCCTTGGCTTTGCCACGGAAGGCGGCCAGTTCCTGGATGCCGCCCCACCAACTGGCTTGATCGACAAACGGCACAATCAGCCGCACGCCGTGCTTGTTGGCGGATTCCAACACCTGGTCGAGTACGACCATGGCTTGTTCGTTCAAATGATCGGGCCCGAGAATATGCCGCACTACGCCGGGCGGATCGTTGTCCTTGTGAACTGAGAGTGTGTAGATTCGCGCCGTGCGTCCGCCCATTTGTGCGATGGTCGCCATGGCATCGTCAATTTCAAACTGCGTTGGCAAGCGAAAGCCGCTGGTCTGGTCGAACTGCATGTTGTCTTCGGTGTACGACAAGTTCGGAATGTTGAACGAAATGAAGCGGAGTTGCTGGTCGCCGTCATACAGCTTGCCATCGCGCGCGGTGATGAAGTTTGAGAATCCAGAGTCGGCGGGTGCCGACAGACAGTGCGATGCGCAGCAGAGAAATGCAAGCGGCGCGATACAGCACGCGGTGGAAAACCGAGAAAACGGTGAAAAACGGTGAAAAAACGGTGCGAAAACCGTCTTAAAACGGTTAGTAAACCGTAAAACTTGGGCGGTCGAATTTTGGAGAGGTCTAATGGTGATCATATGTTCACATAGTCCATGGGAGTTGTACACGATTGGCTAGTAGCAATTCAAGGGAAAAATTGGGCCAGCCATTACGGGGTTAGTGTGACGCGTACTCAACAAAGCGATTAGGCTGATGTAACAGCGGCTTCGGCCGGTTCCAATTTGTCGTACCAATTGAATTTGATGAAAATGCTGGTGACCACGAGCGTGGCAGCGACGTAGCCAACCCAGGTCCAGTTTTGGAGCACGATGTAGATGGGAAGCGCAGTCAAGCACAATTGCCAGACGATGCCAACGATGACATTGATGGCATCGCGGCCAAAATTGTGGTTGGGCTTAAAGGAAGGATTTTCACGCATTACTTTTTCGCGAATGGGACCCCAAAAGCCCCAGGGGTTTACGGTTTTGTAGAAACTCTTGAGCACGTCCTCATCCTCGGGCCGAGAAAACCAAGTTCCCAACAGGCAGGCGAGCGTGGAGATGGCAAAAATGATAGGAAAGCAATACAACGTATTGATGCCGCGGCCGACTCGGTCGACAAGAATTTGAGGATAAGCATCTTGAAGCAGCATATGGTTAAGACGCTGTGTGTCCAATTGACTCGGATGCTCCTTTTTCATGGCGTCCTGAGTGGTGTCGCTTAACTTTACGCCTTCAAATCTAGCGGCATCGAAAATGGAACCAGATTCGATGATTTGATTAAGGTCAGCCACTAAAGGCGCATCGACAATGGAACTTGCGTTCCCAGCTGGCTGCGACAAAGACTTTGTTGCTTCCGGTGAAAGCTGCTGTCGAATCCAGGCGGAAACATGGTCGTTGGGCGCGGCTTCGGTAAGCTTGGTTTTAAGCGCAGCCGAATCCGCGATATCGTTCATTGAAAACTGTGGGGTATCGTGAATGTATTGCCCAATGACAGGTACAAACATCGCACTGACAATTCCCAGCACCATGCCCCAGAAATAACCAAAGCCATTGAAACGCCACCAAATCCATTTCAAAACGTTGGCCATGACATAAGCGCTGTATAGCGCGCCGACGATCCACATCATCACATCGCGGATATTTTGGGTCATGAGGCCAAAAACGATACCGACCAGCAAGACACCGAGTGAAGCGAACCGGCTTAGCCGCACGTAGGTTTTGGCGGTGGCGTGCGGGTTCATGAACCGCTTGTAAATATCGTTGACGATATAGGCCGGGGCGGCGTTGATGGTGGCGGCAAAGTTCGACATCAGGGCGGCGGTTAATCCAGCCAGGAGAAAGCCGAGCACGCCAACCGGGACGAATCGAGTGAGGACGTCGGGCAGAAGCTTCTCCAAATCGAGCGTTCCCGAGCCGCGCAGCTCCGGCATATAAAACGCCAGCGCGAGCACGGTGATGCCGGTGATCATCATGTAGCGCGGGAAGTAGAGCGCCAAATTGACCATGCCATTCATCATGGAAGCTTCTCGCGGGCTGCGCGTAGCCAACACACGTTGCATATCGTAATTCGGCATCGGGCCGCCGAGGCTGGCGAGGATGCCTTTGAAAAACATCATTCCAAAAATGATGGAGAATAGTTCGTTGCCATCGTTGCGGATGGCATCGTTCACTTTGTCGAAGATGCCTGACCAATCGACCCCTAATTTCCAGCCGAAAAACGGGTTTTCCCAACCGGCGGGAATGACATTTTTAATCATATCGGGCGAAACGCGCGAAATGGCAATGATGCCAATGACGACCGAGGTGACGGTGAGAATGGTGAACTGCATGACCTCGGTGATGACGACGCTGACCATGCCGCCTTTGATGACATAGAGCGAGGTCAGACCCAAAATGATGATGGCGTAGATATTTTCGTCGGAAATATAATTGGCGATGAAGTCGGTGGGCAATGCACCGCCGATGGATGCACGGATGGAATCGAAATGCCACGGCAAGAAGTCGACGGCAAATTTACCGACGCCTTTGAACAGGTAGGCTAACATGCCGATGACGTTCACCAACGCAAACAGCACCACGCTGAGATGCGCCAGGTTAGCGCCAACGCCGCGGCCGAAGCGGGTTTGAATCCATTCGGCGCCGGTGAGCACGTTAGAGCGGCGCAGCCAAGCGCTTAAAAACATCATCAGAAAAATCTGATTGAACACCGGCCACAGAAACGGCAGCCAAATACTTTTGACGCCATACACGAACAACCAGTACACCATCAGCATCGTGCCGCTGATGTCGAACATTCCCGAGGCGTCGGAAATACCGAGCATCCACCAGGGGAGCGCCTTGCCGCCTAGAAAGTACGAATCGAGATCTTTGCTGCCGCGGCGCGAAACCCACAGACCAATCAGGATGACCGTGAGGAAGTATCCCAGGATGATCGCGATGTCGACGATGTGTAGATTCATGGACCGTGACGATCCTCTGGATGGCCGAACGAAGCAAAAGAATGTGCGCAGCGTCGGCGGAAGCGGTGTTGTGAGTTCCGCGAGTCCCCCGTCGGCGACGGCAAAAGCGAATCGTGCCGCCGCAGCAATAATGTGCTTATAAACTGTTAAAAAGTGTTTTGCAAACCCTGGACTGTTTTGTTACACTTTTGGTTGGCTTTTACATATAAGCCGGCGGCGCGGATCGGGGTCTTCTTTTCGGAAACAGGGGGGATCTATGCCACAGTGCACTCCGGTGCGGCGGTGTGTTCTTTTAGGCCTATTCTGCTGGGCGACTTGCTGCGTGGTTGCCGCTCAAAGCGTGCAAGCGGCCGCTTTCAATGGAATGTCGTACACCACCGACTTTTCCAACAACGAGATTGGCGACGCGGCGGGACTACAGTCTCTGTTAAAGATGTCGCAGATGGGCACAAACCTTGTGACCATGAATGTGTGGTGGTTTCAGTCCAGTACCACTGCCACGACGATCGCCTCGAATACATCGTCGAAATACAGCACGAGCGATGCATCGCTGGAAACTGCGATTAATTATGCCCACAGTTTGGGAATGAAAGTGCTGCTAAAGCCGATGGTCGACGTTAACAACGGCACCTGGCGAGGCAGCATTCTTCCCAGCGGCACGACCAATGTTAATGCGTGGTTTACCAGCTATACGAGCTTCATGGACCACTATGCTCAAATTGCGCACGATTACAACGTCGATATGTTTAGCATGGGATGCGAGCTGTGCAAGATGGAGCAATTCACTTCGAACTGGAACAGTCTTATCAACAACGTTCACGGGATATATAGCGGCCCTTTAACATATGCGGCCAATTGGTCGCCGAACGGGACGGGTGGTTATAGGCAAATTGCCTGGTGGAACAACCCGTACCTGACAGACATTGGTATTGATGCGTATTTTCCGTTGACCACTTCCACCAGTCCAACCCTAACGCAACTCCAGCAGGCATGGACGAACATCGCCACGACAGGACAAACCAATATCAGTGGCGATGAAGTAGGTTTGCAAAACTGGATGGCGCAAAACGGTTATTTGAACCTGGCGAATCCCAACGATCCTAACAATAAAAAGCTTCTTTTCACGGAGTGTGGCTACACTTCGCAGGATGGGACGAACAAGTCGAATTCCAGCCAGTTACCTAATACTACGCCGATTGATTTGCAGGAACAGGCAGATTGCTACCGGGCTTTGATGTCGGTGATGTCGCAATACTCCTGGTGGGATGGAGCCAACTGGTGGAATTGGACCAGTAATCCGAATGACGGCGGAACGAGCAACACAAACTACACACCGCAGAACAAAATCGCACAACAGACGCTTAGCGAGTTTTATCTGATGCGTGGCGATTTCGACTTAGATCACAAGATTACCAACGCCGACTTGCAGGCAATGCTTAACGCGCTACGAAATCTCTCGACTTTCCAGAACAACGGCAATACCGTGGCGCAGGGCCAGTTCTTTTCCAATGCCGACTTGAATACTCTGGGCGATTTTAACGGAGATGGGGTGCTCAACGCCGCCGACATTCAGGGAGAGTTAAGTCTGCTGGCCGGCGGAGGCGGTAGCTCGACGTCGTCCGTTCCAGAGCCGGCATCAATGGTGCTGTTGGGATTGGCAGCATTGATTTGTTCAGCGGCATTTCGGCGGCACCATATTATAAAAGCATAAGTTTGTGCGCATTTAACCGTTGCCTGACGACGTGTAAGACGGCGACCGAATGAGTTTTGAGCCGTTAAAGGGACTCGCGGGACCGAAGATTCTCTTTGCAATCTCCACTCCGAAGCATTACAATCGTGTCAGATTCGGGCTGAATCTATAATTGGTCGATTGCGACCTTGCTGCCCGAGGGGGGACAGCGGCGACTGCCTGGGGAACGGCGGGCCAATGATCACATTTTGGGGCACGGGGGGAGAGGTTTCATGGTCGAGCGATCCGGCGTTTTCTTGCGAACGGCGTGCGCTTTAAGCCTGCTCGTGGTCATGCATTTAGCGACTCGCGGCGGCCCGGCGATTTCTCAGGCCGGTGAATTAACCTATACCGGCGTCAATCTTTCGGGCGCCGAGTTTGGTCAGGGCTCGCTTCCAGGCACGTACAACTCCGCTTACACATATCCGACCAATGCGGAGGTCGATTATTACACCAACAAGGGGATGAACACGTTGCGGATGCCCTTCCGCTGGGAACGACTGCAGAGAACGCCAAATGCCAC
>DASXPQ010000029.1:0-7506 GCA_036493575.1 Pirellulales bacterium | reverse complement strand
GGGTAATTCGTGATTTTTTTCACAAAATCTCCGACTTCGCGCATCCCTTTGCCCACAGACGGCTTGCAACTGGCCATCGGAGCTGTAAACGCTCTCCGATTTAGGCAACCAATGGATACTGAATTTGACCCGCGGACGATCTGCCGAAGCAATAACCACAATCGGAGGCAATTTGTGTCGATCGGAGGCATTGTAAGACGCTTGTTAAAAGGAACTTACGAGAAATGATGTGGACGTTAATCGAGCTTGGTAATGCTAGCAGTTTATTGCGTTTTTTGCGAAATCTGATTAGAATTGGCATAAGTGGGATGGGTGGCCGGTCGGTCCTGGCTAATCACTTAGCTGGCCGGAACTTCTCCTCACAAATTGCACCTTGGTTTAGTGGCCGCTTGAGCGTCCACCACAACCGAATTGATGGCCAGCAGCTTTTACCTGCAAGGTTGAGTTTGGAAGGTCAGGGACGATTCTCTTAATCACCTTGTTCCCGGCGTCTGCGCGGTAAGTGTTGCGCTGGGTGAACGGAGAAGGTCCACTTTTAATGACCGCCCAAACACTACGTGCCAGAAGTTTGAAAGATCTAGTAGCGATGGCCCGCAAACGCGGCGTCAATGGCTGGCAAGCAATGCGAAAAGACCAGTTAGTGAAAGCGCTGTTGCAAGTCGCGGCCAAGCGTCCTGCCGCCACTTCGAAATCGCCGGGAAAAAACGGCGCGGCCAGAGTTTCCAATCCGGCAAAACGAGTTAGCCCTGGCCGGACGGCTAATGCTTCTCCTAGTGGTTCAACACGCGGTATCCCTCGAGCGGACCCGCGGATTACCAAGCGACTGGAACAGGCCAAAATGCGTATTATGCGGGCGAAGATTCTAGCGATTGACGGTTTAGACGGCCGTAGCGGCGCCGCGGCAAAAGATCGTTTGGTTGTCATGGTCCGCGGACCGTATTGGTTACACGCCTATTGGGAACTAACGCCGGCTGGGGTGGTTCGCGCTCAAGCGGCTCTGGGCGAGCAATGGCACGCCTCCAAACCGATGTTGCGTTTGATCCAGGTTTCACACACGGGTTCTTCAACGTCGGCAGAGCGCGTGGCGCGCGATATTCCGGTTCATGGCGGTGTAAAGAATTGGTACATCGATGTTGCCAATCCGCCCCAAACGTATCGGTTGGAAATTGGTTACTTGGCTGGCAACGGCCGGTTTTTTTCGCTGGCCAGGAGCAACACGGTCAGTACGCCGGCTTCGACGAGCAGCGAAAAGCTAGATAACCATTGGACCGAAGTCGTGGAAAACTGCGACAAGATTTATGCCATGAGCGGCGGATATTCGCCAGAATCGAACGCTAGTGAATTACAGGAGCTCCTGGAAGAGAGGCTCCGCCGTCCAGTTGGCTCTACATTAACCGACCGATACAGTGCCGGAGCGGAACATCTCATGTTCAACGATCGCACGGTGCATTTCCGCGTCGAGACCGAAATGGTGATCCACGGCACGACGCATCCTGACGCCCAAGTTACACTGCAGGGCGCGCCGATCAAACTTCGGCCCGACGGCAGCTTCAGCGTCCGATTAGATTTGCCCAATCGGCGGCAGGTGATTCCGCTTGTTGCGTGCACCAAAGATGGCGCCTCGCAACGCACCATTGTGTTGGCAGTGGAGCGCAACACGAAGGTGATGGAGCCGATCAATCGCGAGCCGCACGAATAGGCCGGCAATCAGTCTTCTTTCGCGACGACGTTCGGCGGCAGTTAGCAACACCTTAGGATTCGGTGTGGATCGGTGGCCGCTTCTTCTTTATCTTTCAGATCCTGGGTTTTCAGCGTTCGGGAATCGTTCAATCCTCTTGCCTGTGCGGCCAGCGGATCGGATGATAGTGGAGAACTACGTCCGCTTTCTTTAGAACCGATAACCGCCGGCCACCCGCCGCCCATTGTTGCTGTGTCCAAAGACTTAACTCCGATCCTCGATGGCTGGCAGCACGACCCCGATCGATTCGCGGTCCGGATTGTCCCCGGGGACGACGGGCGCGAAAAAATCCAAATCCGGCTTGATTTGGGCCTCCTGCAAATGGAAATCGACGGACGGCCCGATGGACAGCGGCCCGAGGGGGCGGAATCGTGGTTCGATTTGTATCGTGCGCAGCAAAAGGAGCATGATACAGCACACCCGGATGGTGCTTCCTTCCAGCTTTCGACCGACCAGTGCCAACTGCTGTTACGCGAAGGCGTCCAATATTATCACCGCTACCTCAGCTTCTGGCATCTGGAACGCTACGAGTTGTGTGCCCGCGACACATCGCGCAATTTGAAGTTATTTGCCTTTGTGCGGGAATTTGCCGCGAAGGATCAAGACCGGATGCTGTTCGATCAATATCGGCCGTACGTCACCATGATGCACACCAAGGCTGTGGCCACACCGCTATTGGAGCTGCGAGATTTCGAGACGGCAATCCGAGTGATTGACGCAGGCATTTCCGGCATACGCAAGTTTTTGGAACAGTACGACCAGCTCGATCGGGCCGATCGCTGCGGCGAACTGGTGCACTTGGAAAAATGGCGCGAACAGTTGACCAGCCGCCAGCCCGCTTTGCCGCCGCCACCGCCCGATCCAGTGGATCAACTCAAAACCGATTTGCAGCTGGCGATTGCGGAAGAACGTTTTGAGGAAGCCGCTCGATTGCGCGATGAGCTCCGCCGCCGCAACGAACCGGGTATGAGTTGACGTAGCGAGGCTGAAATTCATTCCAGCTTCCGAAGTCATTTACTCTTAAATCGGCGACAGGTGAGAAAATCAATCGGATGGTCTGTGCGGCCGTACAGCGCTAAATCAGCCAGAATCTCGCCTAGTACACAGGTAAATTTGAAACCGTGGCCGGAAAGTCCGGCGGCAAAGGTCACTTGCGGATGTTCGGGATGCACATCGACGATGAAATTCTCATCGGGCGACATCGTATATAGGCACACGCTGTGATGTAGCAGCGGCCGGCCCACGCCAGGGATGTGTTCCGACAAGAACGTTTCGATGCGGGCCTGGTCAGCGGGACGAAGTTCGCGGTTCACTTGCAGCGCATCGTCGACGAGCCGCGGTTCCTGTGCCCCGGAGTGTTCGGCAATTTTAAAACCGAAGTCGTCCACTTGCGGGATGCCATAAGGACATTCCGGCGTATCGAAAAGATAAGCGGGGCATCCCCTCTCGGCCCGCAAGGATTCATCATTAATCGGGTACCAAAAGACGGGCGAGCGCAGAACCGTTAACTGAATTCCTAAGTCGTTCAAAAAGGAATCGGCCCACGGCCCTGCAGCGATGACCAATTTGTCGCACTGAAACCGGCCGGCATCGGTTTCCACAACCACGGCGCCGCTTTCCACGCGCCAGCCTCGTACTTCCACCCCGGTGCGTAATTCTGCGCCGAGTTTTTGTGCTTCGGCCAAATGGGCCAGAACGCAATCTTCTACGTCGAGATACCCAGCCCGCTGTTCGAAAACCGCTTCCCAACCATCCGGCACACGAAGACCTGGAAAGCACCGCTGAGCTTGTTGCGCCGAGAGATGGTCGACGTTTAACCGATGCAGCCGCGCCGCCTTCAGCACGCCGGGCACAACATGCCCATCGGGCGGACCGATTTGCAAAAGGCCGATTTCGTGATAAAGCTGCTTGCCGCAGCCCTGCGATAACTCCTGCCACAATTCATAGGCGCGTAATAGCAGCGGCACGTAATTGGGATGTTCGAAGTATGCCTGACGGATGACCCGTGTGCGGCCGTGCGAACTACCCCGATCATGCCCTGGCGGAAAGCGATCTAGTCCCTGCACCTTTGCGCCGCGCCGCGCCAAATGAAAGAGGGCTGCGCTGCCCACGCCTCCGGCACCGATTACGATAGCGTCATACGATTGCATGATTTTCAGTGTAAAATGCCGCGACAGCAAACCATCAGCACCAACACGTTCCCGGAGAATCGACTTATGTTACTCGCCGACACCCAAATCGTCACGTTGGTTCAGAGCTTGGGAAATATTCTCCATCAGTTGTTCGGCGGAGATTTGCCGGAGGAACCGCTGGCACTATATCAAGTGGCCGCACGTGGTGTCGCTATATATTTGGGTGGACTGATTATTGTAAGAATCGGCAAGAGCCGGCTCATCAGTCGAACGACCTCGCTCGATGTGATTCTGGGGTTCATCCTGGGATCACTTCTGAGCCGCGGCATTACCGGCCATGCGTCGATCAGTGGCACTCTGCTCTCATCTGCCGTGATTGTAGGTGTACATTGGGTGCTCACGGCTATTGCCTGTCGATCACATTGGTTCGGAACATTGTTCAAGGGAAATTCCGAGTTGGTGGTCGACAATGGACGCGCCCTGATACACACCATGCGAAAGGCGCACATTTCTGATCACGATTTATTCGAACAGCTGCGCTTGCGCGGAATAGACGATCTGCAACAAGTACGCGCCGCGTTTAAAGAGCGCAATGGCGAAATCAGTGTCCTGCCGCTGCCACCTCAGCCTCGCGTGTTTGACGTTGCCGTCCAAAACGGAGTGCAAACGGTGCGGATTGCGCTGGAATGAGTGGCTCCAGCCTGTCGGCCCGAAGCCGTCGCGGCTTCGGATGGGAGTTTCACTCCGCGCCGGCGATGGCAAACGGAATGCTCGACTGGGCCACCTGTTTGCCCAGGGTATCCTCGATCGTCAATTGCAGCGTGTAGTTGCCGCTCGGAATGCGGCCAGGCATGTACATAAAGTAGCGGACAAAATAATCGCGCCGCGGATTTTTGCACCATTCTTCCGTCACGGCGTATTGTTGTTCCGCAACTCGAACGGCGCGGCTGTCGACAATTTGATATCGACTTTTTAACGAAGTGTAAAAACCCTTGTCGGTCGACTGACTCGCGAAGTTTTCCACTTCGGCGTACAACACCACTTCCTGACCGGGCTTGAATTCGTATTTCGGAAATGGTTTAAACATGCCATAGCTAAGGACTTCAGTGCAAAAGGCCGGGTTGTGTACGACCAGTGGGGGCGATGGTCCGAGCTTGTTTGCTGCATTACGCAAATGCTCGGCTGCTTGGGCCACACGCTGCTGTGGATCTGGTAAACGGTGCTCGTCCAGGACGGTGGCCAGTCCGAAAAGCTCTTCATTCCAGAATTCTTGGTCGGCGGTCGCCGGGCCGACTGGTGGCCGCAGGGCATCTTCGCAGCGGCCGGCCGCCAAGTACAGCATGCGCAATGTGGTTTGATCTGATGGGTTGCTGAATGATCTTGTGTTGTCGCTTGAAGTAGCGATTGGTTCGAGCGATTTAATCGCCGCATTCAATTGGGAATGCCAGTCGGCCGGCGCATGCTCTTCTGCACCGCAAAGATGAATTTCCGGCAACTGAGTATTGGGGTAGCTGGCGACAAATTCTGCTGGGACTGCCTTGGGCGCCACAGCACCGTCGGCTGAGTTCGGCAATGCTTGTGGAACATTGCCAGCCATTGCATAGCGATCCATCAAGCCTGCCGGCTGCGCCGTGTCTATCTGCTGTACAACGCCCGCTTGTCGCACCATTTCGGTCTGTGGCGTTTGGCCCGACTTGAGAGCAGCCAATCGTTCGCGCTCTTCCGCCTGCTTATGAAAGGCCACCGAAGCTCGGAAGGTTTGCACCAATTGCGGCCAAAGCGACGGATCGGTCTTCTTCAAATCTTCCAGTAGTGCATTTTGTGCAGCCGGATCGACGGCGCCCAGTTGTTGCACCTCCGTCATTATCGCAGCCATTTCGGCCGGCGTGGCTGCGGCGACTGCTGATGCTGGTGGAGTTGCATATGTTGAGGCTGCCGTCGGCGGACTCGGTCCACGAAAATAGACGCAGCCAGCCGAAAGCATCAGCATGGCCGTACCGGCCCAACCATAGCGCAAAATCAAACGGCGGCGATCCATGCCTGGCAGCCAATCGGTGTGAAAAGTTTGACGAGTTGAAACGCGCGAGAATACGAATCTGGCGGGAATCCGCCGAGGAAAATAGGTCGCAATGTTAGAAAATCGGCCTCCCGTCAGCAAGACGAACTCTCCTTTTTAAATCAGGCGAGCAAGGCGATAGTAGCCTGCAAGTTTCCACTCTGCAAAATCTTGCGATAAACTGGCGGCTATGCATTCATCGCTGGCATTGATAGAATTTGCAAGCGTCGGACCGTTAAAACATCCTTGTGTTTCTCTGCGACCACTGCGGTTCCTTCCAGCCGCCCAAACAAAGGATTGACGTGCGCGCATGAGCATCGCTCACGAAGATTTTGCTACGATTCCGGCCGCGTGGACGCGGCGGCATCTGTTGGATTTGGAGAGCCTCTCGGCCGAGGAAATTCGCTTAATCCTCGACGCAGCCGTGCAGTTCAAGGAAGCCACCGGCGGCTGCAAGCACAAGATTTCGGTGCTGCAGGGTAAGACGCTGGCCAATTTGTTCTTCGAGAATTCCACTCGCACGCGGACCAGTTTTTCGCTGGCCATGCGGCGGCTGGGAGGCGACACGGTCGATTTTTCCGCCTCTGGCAGTAGTCTGTCCAAGGGAGAAACGTTTATCGACACCGCCAAGAACATCGAGGCCATGAATGTCGACGTGGTCTGCGTTCGCCACAGTACGCCGGGCACGCCGAAGTTGCTGGCGGAGAATTTGGAATGCTCGGTCATCAATGCCGGCGACGGGCCACATGAGCATCCGACGCAAGGATTGCTCGACATCATGACGATCCGCGAACACCGCGGGCGCCTAGATGGGCTGACAGTGGCGCTAGTTGGCGACATCGCGCACAGTCGCACGGCTCGCAGCAATATTTGGGGCCTGAAGAAACTTGGGGCGCACGTGATTGCTTGCGGGCCATCGACGCTGGTTTCGCCGCTGTGGGAACATATGGGCGTGGAAATTGCATACAGCCTGGACGAGATTTTGCCTCGCTGCGATGTGCTGAACTTGCTTCGCATCCAGTTCGAGAGGCAATCAACGCGGCCGTTTCCTTCGGTTCGCGAATATGCGTTGCTGTATGCCATGAACCGTGAGCGGCTGGCGCGGGCGAAAAAGGACATTTTGATTCTGGCGCCCGGCCCGATTAACCGCGGAGTGGAAGTCACCGCCGACGTGGCCGACGGAAGCCAGTCGGTCATTCTGCACCAAGTAACCAACGGCCTGGCGGTGCGGATGGCTGTGCTGTGGCTGGTATGCGGTGCAAGTGAATAACGAATGGAGTTGCGATGCCATCGATTCTGATTAAAAACGGGCGAGTGATTGATCCAAGTCAGGGGATTGATCGCGTTACGAGCTTGCTGATTCGCGAAGGAAAAATCGCTGAGTACGACGTGCCGCCCAATGGGCAGGATCGAATTATCGACGCGGCGGGCAAAATCGTGTCGCCGGGCTTGATCGACATGCACGTGCATCTCCGCGAGCCGGGCCGCGAGGAAGACGAAACCATCGCCACCGGCACGGCTGCGGCGCTGGCGGGCGGGTTCACGAGCATCGCCTGCATTCCTAACACGGAGCCGCCCAT
>DASXPQ010000028.1:0-3006 GCA_036493575.1 Pirellulales bacterium | reverse complement strand
CCGCCGGCCTACGAATTCTGCAAAACAGCGTGCCAACCGTCGATGCAGCATTTATCACCGCTTGCGATGCACCGTTGATCAGCCCAACGTTTATCCAGCGGATGATTGAATTCCTTGATGCCCAGTGTGTCGTTGCGATTCCCCTGCTGGAAAATATTCCACAGCCGCTAGTGGGCGTGTACCGGTTCGATATCCTGCCTGTTGTCGAAGCCATGTTGGCGGAAAATTCCCTGGCCGTGCGCGACCTTTTGAAGCGAATCGACGTGAATTGGGTGCCCGTCGAGAGGCTGCGCGAAATTGATCCCGATTTGCTCTCACTGCGCAATTTGAACACGCCTGACGATTATCGAGCGGCACTGGCAAGCGCTGGCTTCGCCGAGGATAATCTACCGTAATTGGCGGATGAATCGCCAAGTCGTATGTATTTCGCCGTGGTCTCTCTATGCCTCCGCCTTCCGATTTCGAATTAGACGCATTGTTCATGGCTCGAGCGATTGAGCTGGCGTCGCGCGGTCAGGGACATGTGGAACCCAATCCCATGGTCGGCTGCGTGATCGTTCGCGATGGCGCCGTGGTTGGCGAAGGTTGGCACCGCACATTCGGCGGCCCGCATGCGGAGGTGGAAGCCCTGCGCGTGGCTGGAACTCGAGCAAAAAACTCTGCGGCTTATGTGACGCTAGAGCCTTGCTGCCACCACGGAAAAACGCCGCCGTGCACGCAGGCGCTCATCAATGCCGGTATTGTAAAAGTCGTGTGCGCCCAGCGCGATCCGTTTCCGGAGGTTGGCGGCAAAGGCATTGCCGCGCTGCAAGCGGCGGGAATTGACGTCGAAGTGGGTCTGATGGGATTGGAAGCGCGCCGCCTCAACGCACCCTATTTGAAATTGGTCACAACCGGCCGGCCGTGGATCATTGCCAAATGGGCTATGACGCTGGACGGCAAAATCGCCACTGCCACGGGCGACAGCCGCTGGATTTCCGGAGAAGCATCACGGGAAATTGTCCAGCAATTACGTGGCCGAGTGGATGGCATCCTGGTCGGCCATGGCACAGCAAAAACCGACGATCCGCTGCTGACGGCTCGCCCAGCCGGCCCGCGAATGGCCACACGTATTGTGGTTGATAGCCGCGCCGCACTTTCGCCGGATGCCCAATTGGTTCGGACCGCCCGAGGAGCGCCAGTGCTGGTTGCGGCAGGAGCCGCTGCACCACAAAACAATATTAGTCAATTGACGGCAGCCGGCTGCGAGGTAATCGCTTGCCGATCCGCCAATTCCACCCAATCGGATACGGCCGGGCGATTCGTTTCGATCCCTGCACTGCTGGACGAGCTCGGCCGCCGCCGGATGACCAATGTTTTGGTCGAAGGAGGCAGCAAACTGTTGGGCACGCTATTCGACGCCGGAGCGATTGATGAAGTGCATGTTTTTATTGCCCCAAAACTCATCGGCGGCGCAAACGCCCCGTCACCAATCGCCGGCGTAGATCTGGAAAAAATCGCCGCATCGCTTTCGGTCGTCGATATTGAACTTCGGCATGTCGGCGAAGACATTTATCTGCACGGCCGCATCAACCGTAATTCTTAGCCTGTTTGGTAGTGGGTCAGTTTGAAATTGCCGGGCGAGTCTGGTCCTGGAGATTCGGTTGCCTAACAGGCGATTCCCAAGTCAATTCAGTCCGTGTGCCTGTAACGATGTTTCGGTTGCACACGAACGATTCAATGGCTGCTGCGGGAATGAATAGCTTTGCCTCCCAAGAGTGGGGATAAGAGAAGCCGCAAAAATAAGTTCCCTTATCACGGTAAAAGCACGCGCGATGGCCTGCAAACGCATAGCCAAGGAAATAGGCCGTTAGTAAAACCAGAACAGCCCCAACAGAAATCACCGCTCGGCGATGTCGCAAGATGAATTGCATCCCCCCATCATACCCGATTCGCCTTGCAAAGCGGCAGAGCGGGCGTATACTTCGGGTATGCCTAAACGCTCAAGCAAGCCACAGAAAGACACGCAGCAGCTAGCGCGGACTGTTCTGGACAAGATTGTGCCTGATGCCGAGCCGAAGCCTAAACGCAAGCCAGAGTCTAAGAAGAACCCAGCGGCGGTGGCGCTCGGAAGACTTGGTGGCAAAATCGGTGGTCCTGCTCGTGCTGCGGCCCTGACCGAAAAACGGAGGGCGGAAATTGCCAGAAAAGCCGCGGCCGCGAGATGGCTAAAGCCCAGCAAGAGCAAGCCTAAAGCGAAAAGCCTTTGATGTTTTGTAGTGGGTAATTGCAAACCCATGCAACCCACTATATCTTACTAGCTTTCGCCATACCACCTATTCTTACGGCTAATGCCATGTCATCGACACCTAGGCCAATCTTCTTCTCCACGGAATTGGAGGTTCCGCCGATGAAAGAATTGGCGATTGGCAAGAGTGTGGTGCGCAGCCTTTTCAACAAGCTACACGAGCCAGGGGGATATGCTTACGAAAATCTTAAGATGCAGGGTGAGCGCCCATGCCTTTCGACTGAACGAGGGGAGGAAGCCCAATCGCGTTGTGAAATTGGCCGCCACCTAATAAAAATCGAAGAGCATCAGCCGGAAATGCCTGTGGATGAGTTTGTTGGCGTAGTGAAGACAGTTCTTCGCTGCCTCGGTGAAGATTGCCCTCCCTTCTTTATTCAGCGTTGCAAAATTCATTGCTTAATGCAAACCACCAACATTGATCCACTTGCCTTGTTGGCGGGAAACATTGCTAATGTGACTGACAAAATTGGACCGTTCGGCAGATTTCCTTCGTTTTTTGGTGTACGGTTTCGATTTAGGCCGTGGGACCCAGAAGACTTTGAGGAAGAATCTCGGTCTGACGACGAATCAGAGAAAGCGGAGAGCGAACCAGAACAGCCGGAAATTCAACCGACTGAGCCCCAAAGCGAATCTCAGGAAACATCACAACAATCGCCACAAGGACAGGCAGAGGAACCAGGTGACGAATCAGAGGCCTCACCAGCGGACGATGCCTTGAT